>PNBM01000246.1 GCA_003135995.1 Ignavibacteriota bacterium
ATTTTCAGTATGAAGGATTCGAATGGGTGGATTTTTCTGATTATGATAATAGCGTGATTTCATTTATTCGAAAGTCCAGAAACAATAATGAAGTTTTATTGTTTGTTTTAAATTTCACTCCGGTACTGAGAGAAAATTATATTCTCGGAGTGCCGTTCCCGGGATTTTACCAGGAAATATTCAACAGTGATTCGGAATTATACGGTGGCAGCAATAACGGGAATTTTGGCGGAGTCAATACTGTTTTCGAAAAGAAGAATCAATGGCAGAATACGATAAAGTTAACTATTCCTCCGCTCGCGGGAGTTATTTTTAAATATAAACACGAATAAGTTATCAAGTTGGTCAAGTTTGTAAAGTTATAAAGCGTAGAGCAAGAGCCTTAACCGCAAAGAACGCAAAGGTAAAAGCAAAGAACGCAAAGAAAGTATGCATATTCAAACTTTGCCCTCATTCCCAATCCCTTCTGAACTTGATTTAGGATTGGGAATGTTTGTAGATAATCCGGTTTTTTCCTCATTCCCAATCCCTGATTGGGAATGTTTTGTTGTTAATCCGGTTTAAATTATTTTCAGAAATATCACTTAATGTTATTAATCGAGAGTCAAAGTAATTAATGAAGAAATCTATTTGTATACACGGACATTTTTATCAACCTCCCCGGGAAAATCCATGGACAAATGAAATCGAGCTGCAATTATCAGCCGCCCCTTTTCACGACTGGAATGAAAGAATAATGCAGGAGTGTTATAAGCCTAACACTGAGGCAATAATCATAAATCTTCAAACAGGAAAAGTTCTTGAACGGGTCAATAATTTCGAATATCTGAATTTTAATTTTGGTCCTACACTTTTAAACTGGATAAAAGAAAAGCACCCGAATACTTTCGTTAAAATAATCGAAGCAGACAAAAAAAGTGTCGAACAGCATAATGGGCACGGCAATGCGATTGCACAGGTATATAATCATATCATTATGCCTCTAGCAAACATAAGAGATAAAATCACGCAAATAAAATGGGGATTAAGGGATTTCGAATTTAATTTCTCGCGGAAGTCAGAAGGAATCTGGCTTGCGGAGACTGCCTGTAACCAGGCGACAATCGAATTATTAATTGAAGAAGGAATTAAATATATTATTTTAGACCCTTCACAGGCGCTTAAAATTAAAAAATATCCCAAAGGAGAATGGGAAGATGTCATTGACCATAATATAAATACAAAATTTCCTTACAGATGTTATTCTGAAAAGAATACAACCAAATTTATTAATATATTTTTTTATGACGGACCATTATCCAGAAATATAGCTTTCGACGATATTATATACAGCGCCGAAAGAATGATGGAAAGATTTGAATCGATTTTTTCGATTGATGAAAATAAGTCTCAGTTAGTTTCCGTAGCAGTTGACGGAGAAACTTTCGGACATCACAAACATTTCACCGAAAGAACAATTGCTTATCTCCTGACCAAACTTGCTGCTATAAAAAATATAAATGTTGTAAATTTCGGCGAATACCTTGAACTTAATCCGCCCGAAGGTGAAGTGAAAATTAAACCCGGTGTAAAGGGTGAAGGTACTTCATGGAGTTGTGTCCACGGTGTCGGCAGGTGGAAAGAAAATTGCGGATGCTCAACAGGCGGTCAGCCCGGGTGGAACCAGGAATGGAGAAAGCCTCTCAGGGAGTCGTTAAATAACCTGCGGGATAAACTTTCTTTACTATTCGAACTTGAAGGGAAAAAATATTTTAATAACGTCTGGGATGCAAGAAATAATTATATAGAATTCTTACTTGATAAATCAAAAGAATCTAAAATTAATTTTTTAATTGAAAATACGATTAAAAAATTAAATAAAAAAGAAACCGATTCCTGTTTTAAACTTCTTGAAATGCAGAAGTATGCTATGTTTATGTTCACAAGCTGTGGCTGGTTTTTTTCGGATATCTCCGGAATAGAAACGGTTAAAATTCTTGAATATGCAAAAAGGGCTATAGAATTTGCGCAGGAATTATCAGGCATCGATTTTGAGACGGAATTTGTTGAAGAACTTTCCGCAGCGAAAAGTAATATAGCGGAATATCAGGATGGCGGGGAAATATTTAAACAAATTGGAAAAGGATAATTGATTCGAATTACAATTTTTTGAATTTCGGTTTTTTTGCATAATAAATTTTATATTTCTAATAACATACATTCGTAGTAAATTAAAGAACAATTTTAATAATTTTGGATTATAACTATTTTCCGAACTCAAAATTATCGGCTCACTGGAAAAAAATTGGAATAGACCGGCGCTCGGGAGTCGCAGTTCCATTATTTTCAATCTATTCCAATAACAGCATCGGAATAGGTGAATTTACCGATTTAAAATTACTCGTTAAATGGTGCCTGAAAACCAATATGAGTATTATCCAGATTCTTCCTATCAATGATGTTGGTCCCGATTTTGGTCCTTATAACTCCGTAAGTTCATTTGCTCTTGACCCGATGTATTTAGCTTTGGGTAAATTAAGAGATGTCAATTTAAGTACATTCAAACAAAAATTGCGTGAGCTGAAAAAATTATTTCCTTCGGGGCAACAAAAAGTTGATTATAAAATAAAAGAAGCGAAAATAAATGTCCTGAGAGAGATTTATTCATTATCATATACGAGAGGTATTAATCAGTTTGAAAATTTTAAAAAGAATAATTCATACTGGCTAAAAAACTATGCAATATATAAAGTTATTAAAGAATTAAATCACGGCAAACACTGGGAAGAATGGGATGATAATCTTAAAAACAGGGATGAAAAAGCCTTAAAAGATTTCGAAGCCGAATATTCGGACAGAATTAATTTTAAATATTGGTTACAGTGGCAGTTATACGAACAGTTCATATTATTTAAAAAATATGCATCGAAAAACGGAGTAAAGATTATCGGTGATTTACCTTTTCTCGTAAGCAGGGATAGTGCTGATGTATGGTCGAATCAAAAATATTTTGATTTAGCTTATTCTTCCGGCGCCCCGCCGGATATGTATTTTGCTTTCGGTCAAAGATGGGGTATGCCGCCTTATAACAGGGCTGAAATGGAAAAAGATAATTATGTTTATATCAGGGAAAAATTAAAATACGCAGAAAATTTTTATGATATGTACAGGATTGACCATTTCGTCGGGTTTTTTCGTTTATGGACTATTGATATTAATTCGGATATAAATGAAGCAGGGTTGAATGGAAAATTCATACCGTCTGAAGAAGAGAAATGGAAAGAAAACGGAATAAAAATACTTGAGCCGATGACAGAGAGTTCTCTGATGCTGCCAATAGCCGAAGACCTTGGTACAGTTCCTGTCTGCTCATCTGAGGTGTTGTGGGAATATGGCATTCCCGGAATGAATGTTCAGAGATGGGTGAAAGATGAAAATCAAAATTATTCCGACCCGTTAAAATACAGAATAAATTCCTTAGCAACTTTATCTACGCACGATTCAAGTGTAACACTTGACTGGTGGAAGCATGAAGCAGGCACAGTGGACGAAAAATTGTTCCAAAGATTATCACTTGCAAAAAGTATTAGTATTGAAAAATTCAATTCAGTGAAGCAAATCCTGTTTGATTTTTCGAAATCATCGGAAGGAAGATTGTTCTGGAAAGAGGATATGGATACGGTTGAAAAATTTTTAGCAGCCTTCGGGTTTGGTTATGACTTTAACTGGGATTTAATAAAATTATATGTGGAGAGTTATGATGAGAAGAATAAATATTTAAAATTTATAGGTAATGAAAATTATAACGGAAAAAATCCCGACACAGAATTTCAATTCATGGCTTTAAAGAAAGTTCTTGAATCTTCATCCATTTTCGCCGTAAATCTGTTCCAGGAATGGCTCATGCTTGATGAAAAATTTTTTTTGAAATGTGATAAAGAATCATGCCGTATAAATATTCCGGGTGTTGTAAATGATTCTAACTGGCGATTTGTTTTCCCCTTCAGCCTCGAATATATTCTTGAAATAGGAATAAATTCAAAAATAAAAACATTGAATAACGAGTCGGGAAGGATTTAATGATTTATTAATTCTTTCTAAACCTTCTTAAATCTTCTGAATGCCACAATGTGTTGCAGCAGATATTCGTAAGCAGAAAGGAAAATTATTTCTATGAAATTATAAGGTAATAAATAAATAGCTTTCGGGCTTTTTATATTTTTAGTTTTAATTTCGGTAATAACTTTATCTGCATATTTAATCGGATATTCGGGAGTATCTTTCAATCCATATAAAATAGGTTTTCGTTTTCGCGGGTCGGGAAGGAAAGCAGTTCCGAAAATCCAGTCCCAGATTGCAAGCTTTGTAGAAAAATTATGTTTGAATTCATCGTTATCATCATCTGAGTGATGCCACCTGTGCATTTCAGGTCCGTTGATTATGTATTGAAGCCATCCTTCTCTCACATCTATGTTGGAATGAATGTACATTCCCCAAATAGCGCTTATCATTCCTTTGATTATTGCCATTTCGGGTGCAGCGCCAAGTAAAATAATAGGTGCAAATTCGACGGTTTGATTTATGAGTATTTCAAATGCATGTGAACGTGAACCTGCAAGCCAATCCACTTCTGTATTTGAGTGGTGTGCTTCGTGAATTCTCCAGAGATATTTATTATTATGCTGCCAGCGATGAAACCAGTAAATATAAAAATCGTGTACGACAAGAAAAAAAATAATTTGAGCCCAGAGCGGAACATTTGCCAATATCCTGTAATGTTCGACTCCTGTAAAGGAATAAAGATAATTCAGAAAGCCGAAAATTATTAATCCCAGAATATAACTTTGGAAAAGTGTATATAAAATGAAGTCGTTGAAAAAACCTTCCCGAATTAATTTCTGATTTTTTTTATATGGGAAAATTTTTTCCAGAATTATCATTATAACAGAAGCGATTATAATTATAATAGTTGATGTTGCCTGAAATGACATAAATATAATTATAAAATTATTATTGAGCTATTGGTGTCTGCACCCTTCTTAATCTTTTTCTCGGACCCATTTCGCTTTCATATACTTTTTTAATTCCGTCTCCGAGAGATTTTTCTATATCCCTGATGCTTTCAACCAGATGTCTGAATCCAACAATTTCGACCGATGCTGCCTGATCTGTTCCCCACATTGCCCTGTCAAGTGTTATATGACGTTCTACAAAAGTAGCGCCTAAGGCAACAGCGGCAAAAGATGGAGCCAATCCTACTTCATGTCCTGAATATCCGATTGGTATTTCCGGATACATTTTTTTCAGAGTTTGTATCATTCTCAAATTTAATTCTTCGAGCGGACAGGGATATGTTGAGGTTGAATGAGCAATTAATAAATTATCGGGTCCAAGTTCATTTACAGCAGTTTTAATTTCTTCTAATGTAGACATTCCTGTAGATATCATAATCGGTCTGCCGGTAGATTTTTCCTTTTTCAGTAAATCAATATCTGTTAAAGATGCAGAAGCAGATTTATAAAGCGGAGGATTAAATTGTTCCATGAAATCTACGGAATTTTCATCNNAAACCAGTTAATACCTTTTATCCTGCAGTACCTGTCGATTTCTTCATAGTCTCTTTGCGTAAGCTCAACTTTACGCCTGTAATTAATATAAGTCATTCTACCCCAGGGCGTTTCTCTTTCGATATCCCATTGATCTTTTGGAACACATAGTTCAGGTGTTCTCTTTTGAAATTTAACGGCATCTACACCCATAGAAGCAGCAGCTTTTATCATTTGCTTTGCCACGTTTAATGAACCGTTATGATTTATTCCAATTTCAGCGATAATATATACTTTCTCATTATCACCTATAAACTTGTTACCTACTTTAATTTTTGCCATATATCTTATGTTTAAATTAATTAAGTCAGTAAAGTTAATATCTGCTGAAAACTTTTAAAAGTTCCCTAAATATAAAAATAATATACGTTTAAAAAATTACCAAATTGTAAAACCTCCATCAACAACAAGATTTGTTCCTGTCATATATGATGAAGCTTCGCTTGCTAAAAAGACAATAGCGCCCTTATAATCAAAAGGTTGAGCCATCCTGCCCAGAGGAGTTTTGCCGGAATAGTTTTTGATAAAGAAATTTTTCTGTGAATTTTCTACTCCACCAGGCGAAAGAGCATTGACTCTCACACCGTTCTTACTCCAGTATGCTGCAAGGAATTTAGTGAAAGATATTACAGCACCTTTCGTAACGGGATAAGCAGGGGATTTATAAAAAGTCTGCTTACCTTTTTCATCTTTATATAACGATTGATTGGGTGCAACAATTCCATAAGTTGATGCAATATTTATTATACTTCCGCTTTTTTGTTTCGCCATTACACTGCCTAATATTTGTGAGCATAAAAACATTCCCGTTATGTTAACATCAAGTGACTTTTGCCATAGCTCAACCGGATAATTTTCGAATTTAGATTGTTCAATTGCTGATTCAGGATTTTCAAACATATCATTTATGGCAGCATTATTCACCAGTATATCTATTCTACCGAATTTCTTAAGTAAATAATCTCTCAACCCGGTAATCGATTTTTTGTCAGTTACATTGAGTTCAATGCCTAAAGAATTATATTTTAATGTCGAAGCAAATTTAACAACATCCTTTTTATTTAAATCACAAACTATAACAGTTGCACCTGCTTCATTCAAAGCTTTGCAATGATACTTTCCAATCAGACCTACAGCGCCTGTTACAATGGCAATTTTTCCTTTCAACGAAAATAAATCCTGTACCTTCTTCTCTGGCATAATATTATTTTTTCTTTTTAGCAGGCTTTAAATTAAAATTGCTCGTTTTTCTGAATACCGGTTCAACAGGAATACCTTTTAAATATTTTTTCACATCTTTTTCTTCCACAGCTTTTTTAACAATAGGTAATGCATCTTTATATGCTTTTAATGTATAATTGATATCTTTGTTGCTGTGCGAGTAACACATATTATGGAACCCTCCCCATAATATACCGCGTTTTATCATTTCTTGTTGCAGCAGAGATTTTATTTCAAGAGGATTTCCTGCGCTCGCATCGAAAGTGATAATGGTTCTGCAATTGTAGCCCGTGCATTTTGTGAAATCAATTCCGAGTTCCTGAACGATTTTATTATACCCGTCCTTTAGTTTTTTTCCCTGCTTGTTTAAATATTTTGGAACATCATTTTTTTGAATTTCTTTTATTGTTGCGAGTGAAGCCGCGAGTGAAAGAGCTTCACCGCCGAAAGTGGTAAAGAAAAATACATCTTTATCAAATAACTGCATCACATCTTTCCGACCTGTAATAACTGAAATCGGCATTCCGTTGGCGATAGCTTTTGAAAAACAAGCAAGGTCTGGTGTTACTCCAAAATATTCCTGCGCCCCGCCGAGTGCAATTCGAAATCCTGTCCACATTTCATCGAATATCAGGAGAGTTCCGTTTTTGTTGCAAACTTCCTTAACCTGTTTTAAATAATCAGGTTTGGATTCTTCAAAAACGAATGGCTCGAGAATTACGCAGGCGGTATCTTTGTCTATCGACTGGATTAGATTTTCTATATCATTATAATTAAAAGTATAAGTTAATTTCTGAATAGCTTTTGGAATTCCGGCATTGCGGTCGGTAACACTTATATACCAGTCGTGCCAGCCGTGATAACCGCAGCATAAAACTTTTTCCCTTTTCGTAAACGCTCGCGCAACTCTTACTGCGGCAGTAGTTACATCACAGCCCGTTTTTGAAAAGCGAACATTTTCGGCATTGGGAACAACTTCCCTGATTTTTTCGGATAATTCGACTTCAAGAGGATGCACCAATGAAAACGTGATACCTCTTTTTAATTGTTTGATAATTGCCTTATCAACTTTTTCATAACAGTAACCTAATACAAGCGGACCGATACCCATGTTGTAATCAATATATTCATTGCCATCTACATCCCAAACGTGAGAACCTTTTCCGCTTTTTAAATATTTCGGAGCGATACCATTAATCCATTGTGTGGGCCCTTTCGCAAGCGTCTGCGTGTTTGCAGGAATAAGACCATTCGAGCGGTTAAATAATTTTTCCGATTTCTTAATAACCGGAAACTCCTTATTAAATTTCACTTTGTTCGGCATAATATCTTTATTTTAATTTATCTAAAATTAGTACCTCCTCATTCCCAATCCCTGATTGGGAATGCATCACGAATTAAATTAGTACCACCTCATTCCCAATCCCCTGATTGGGAATGCATTTTAAAACATTTATTTTAATTTATCCAAAATTCTTTTTGCAATCTTTTCCCCTGTAAATCCCTCATATTCAAGCACATCATTAAATAACGCGGGCTTGAACCATTTGTTTTCGAGAGCAATCGGTAAAACGGTGGCTGTAATTTTATTATTCAACAATGTTTCCGCAACTATCGAATATAGACCTCCTGTTAAAAAGTGGTCTTCGAGTGTTACAATTAAATTTGAAATATTTACAGATTCTAAAATCGCTTTTTCATCTACAGGTTTTGGAGTCCTGATATTTACAAGCCTTACTGTTTTCCCCTCATTTTCGAGAATCGATTTCGCAATGTAAGCCTGGTTAAATAATATTCCATAGACTAAAATTGTGATTTCACCTGTATCGGATACCACTTCAGCTTTTCCTATTTCAAAATCATCCGAATGTTTTACGAGTGGAGCTTGATTTGTGTATCTTATGTAGAATGGTGAAGGGCTTTCCAGAACTTTTTTCAAACAAATAATCATGTCTTCTTCGTCTGCCGGACAAAATATATTTATATTAGGTATTCCCCGCATCAAGGAAATATCCTCTACAGCCTGATGAGTCGGACCGTTTGCTTCAGATAAAAATCCGGGAACTCCTCCGACAAGTTTCACAGGCAGGTTTCCGATTCCGACATCAGTTCTGATAAATTCAAATCCCCTCATTGTCAAAAATGTTGCGAGCGCATGAACTATCGGCACTCTGCCCCGTAATGCAAGCCCTGCCGCAGAACCAATCAGAGTTTGTTCGGTTATTCCCGTATCGATAAATCTATCGCCGATTAATAAAGGTAGGTTTCTGATTGCAACACGGTTCTCTGCGGTCATAACAATAAATCTCTCATCCTCCTGTACAAGCTCTTTTAAAACATCTTCATAAGTCATAGATTGTATTTTAAATTTTCAATATTATGGTATTATGCAATGTAACTGTAAATATGAATAAAAATAATGTTTAATGAAAAAAATAAAAAGGTTATTTTATGATTTATAAAAAAATAATGAAAGTATATAAATGATGGATTTTAGGAATTTATCCATAAAAGATTTCACTTATTATTTACAGCCCGAAAAAATTGCGCAATTTCCGCTCGAAAAAAGAGATGAATCCAAACTACTTGTTTATAAAAACAGCGAAATTACAGATTCATATTTTAAATATATTAACGACTTTATTCCGGAAAATTCTTATTTAGTCCTGAACGATACAAAAGTGATTCTTGCACGATTACACTTTAAAAAAGAAACAGGTGCAAAAATAGAGATATTTTGCCTCGAGCCAGCGGGAATGGATTACCAGATTGAATTTCAAAAGAAGGGAAATTCGGTTTGGAGATGTTATGTGGGTAATGTAGGGAAATGGAAAAAAGGAAAGCTGAAAAAAGAATTTCAGTTTGAAAATAAAATTTATACACTTTATGCGGAAATAAAAGAATTGCTGGGCGATTCTTTCATTATCGAATTTAACTGGGAACCGCCGGAAATTACATTTTCAGATGTACTGGATGCTATCGGTTTGGTTCCGCTTCCGCCCTACATAAAACGTGAGGCAGAAAAAAATGATGAAAGTAAATACCAGACAATTTATGCCGAGCATGAAGGTTCGGTAGCAGCGCCGACCGCGGGATTGCATTTTACAAATGAAGTGCTTGAAAAGCTAAAATTAAATAAAATCGATTTACTCAAACTTACTTTAAGTGTCGGCGCGGGTACATTTAAACCGGTGAAAGAGGATTACATAATAAATCATAAAATGCATACCGAATCTGTTTTCGTATCAAAAGAACTGATTGAATACATTATGAATAATACGAATAAAGAATTAATAGCCGTTGGAACAACATCTTTAAGAACACTGGAGAGTCTGTACTGGTTTGGCTTAGAGCTTTTTCATTCAGACGATTATCCCGATAATCATTTAATGGTTCATCAATGGCAGCCGTATGAAAATAAATTTCCGGTAATAACTTTACAGGAATCTTTGTCTGCAATTATTAAATTTATGAATGAAAAAAATATGAATTACCTTACAGGTGAGACATGTATAATAATTATTCCTGGTTATGAATTTAAAGTTGTGAACGGTTTGATTACGAATTTTCATTTGCCTTCAAGCACTTTATTATTATTGATTGCAGCTTTTATAGGGAAAGATTGGAGAAAAATTTATGATTATGCACTCGAAAATAATTACAGGTTTCTGAGCTACGGCGATTCGTCTCTGTTGTTTAAATAATTTGATTTTATTTTTTCCCCCCTTTGAAGGGGGCA
>PNBM01000071.1:0-11025 GCA_003135995.1 Ignavibacteriota bacterium
TAGCCGCAGGCTTTAGCCTGCGTGTTTCCTTCTTGCTCTCTAACGTGTCTGCGAAAAATAAAACAATTCGTAAAGATAAATCGTTATATTTTAAATTGATAGAATAAAAATTATTCACTTTAATGCATTATCTCAATGACTATTTTTCCTTTACGGATAAAATATTGGAAGAATTGATAAATAAAAAAATATATTATTCCGGAGGAATAATATATTTTAAAAATCTTAAATATAGCTCTTACTTTAACATTTAACATTTAACATTTATAATTGAAAAAGCTATTTAAGCAGCACCATACGTTTAACACTTACGAAATTCCCCGCGGCGATTCTATAAAAATAAACGCCGCTTGCAAGTTCTGCCCCGTTGAAAGAAATTATATAGCTGCCGGCTTTTTTAAATTCATTTACTAATGTTTTGATTTCCCTCCCAAGCAGGTCATATATTTTAATTAAAACCCGAACATCATTTGGCAAATCATACCTGATATTTGTAACGGGGTTAAATGGATTCGGATAATTTTGGCTAATCATAAATGATTTTGGCGGGTTGTTCAAATATTTGAAATTGTTCCCGCCGATTCCAATTTTTAAAGTTTGAGTTGAAACAAAATCAGAATATACAGAGGCCATATTCATATTATCAACTGCCTTTATTTTATATCTGATATTATAAAATTGCTCATCCTGGGAATTGCAATTTAAATAAATGGTATTATCGATAAATTCAGCGGGAGTACTATTATTTACAAATATTAAAAATCTATCGGCGATTTCAGAGTATTCAACCGGTACGTGTTCTAAATCCCCGGTAGCCCGGAATATTTTATATCTTCTAAAATCTCGTGGCGCCATAAGTGGACTCTTCATATCAGGCTCCTGATTGTGTCTCCATGTGAGTACGGGATATCTTGCGCCGTTAGAATCGCAGTCAGTAAAAGAAATAGTCAATCCCATAGGACGGGATGGTGGAGTGACAGCTAATATAGAGTCTTCGGTATGAGCCGCGTCAACTTTATAAAAACTGATTTGAGCTTCGTTTGTCGTTGGATCAAAGGAATGATAATAAATAAATATGCCGGTATTATTATTGTTCCAGTCTTTAGTATTAGGATTGGAATAAGGACTGAAAACTTGATTGTATCCTATATTCCAGGCATCCCATCTGTCACCCATTAATTCTCTTTTTGTCCATAAAGCGGTATCATTTGAATAACATCTGTCTATTGCTTCATTAGTTAGCGGTGTGTGCCGATGACCTCTGCCAAACCATGCATAAAAATCATCACCATAATAGGATATTCCTAATCCCATTGTTCTGCCGTCTTTATTGAATAGACCTGCCCATCCATCATCATTTGGAATTATCGAAGGGAGCGAGGTTCTTTCATAAACATCCATGATTTGCTGGTCATTCCAATCAGGCGTAGTAGTGCCCGTATACGTCCAATTCCATAAACCGTCCGCACATTCCATATCATTGGCGCTTTGAAAAGTCATACCCTGAGTATGATGATAAATATAGACACCTTTTCCATAATCGACATTAGGGTCTAATACTCTTTGCCAATCATCTTTTGCGGTATCACCGAGCATTGTTTTATCAAAATATGAAACTTGCCTGCGATTTGTAATTAGAAAATATTCGCTCGAACCATCTATCGGAACTTGTAAAATTTCTCCGTTACTGTTTCTTGACGTGATATCGTTTAAATTATATGAACCGGAATTAAAATTTATAGTTGTACTGGTTAAATAACCAAGTTTAAGAGATTCCCACGCACCTAGATATATCTCTCCGCCTCCCATAATTCCCACACCCGGACTTGTATGCGATGCTCCAAACCAGTAATGTCCAATTTCATGTTTTGCAATATTAAACACCCAGTCTTTACTTGCCGGACCATGTGAAGTTCCCACGACTGTTACACCCGAACAATTTGATTTATAAAATCCGTCATTTATGTATTTACCATTACCGACAGAAATATCAATACCATCCAGCGGATTGAATCCTAAATGTGCATAACCGGCGTTATTTCCCGGAAAAAGCCAGTTGACCACTGTATGTCTGTGTACTTTAATTATCATGTCTACATAATTGTCACCTCTATAATAAAAATTACCATCGGAACCTGACCAATTATCATAATCCTGCCATTGAACTCCTGCTTGTGTCAATTTATCAAAAATTTCATTATTCATATTTCTCATTCTTACTTCCTCGTCACTGCTGTAACTAAGGTAATAATTAGCATCATATGTTAACGGTATATAATATGCTTTACCGGTAACATGCATTTTCCCTTTGCTAACTTCCTGGTACCAGGCACTTAGCATTTCCGTGTTTTGATTATATCTTTCCCAATAATTTCCATTCGTTTTTTTATTTTCTGCAAGAAGTTCGTTCATATATTTCGGGGCTTGTCCTTTGGGCCAATAATCACAGTCAACAGGCTCATCTGCAAATTGAACAAACACAAGGAGAATTCTGAATGAAGCGCTGTCCGGAGCACCGTTCTGAGTCGTATTATATGGCTTAAATAAACCACCCGTTACATTATCAGTAATGTGATATCGGTCTCCGGCTTGAATGTGCTGGCAATCTGTTAAGAGAAAATTTTGCGGGTAAGAATTCGAATAAACGAAAACTAAGTTTATTAATATACAAAGAAAAAACAGTTTATTTGCCATTTTATCTGTTTTTCGGATTAGAGAAAATTAATAATTCTATTCTTAACATAGCAGGTTGAATAAAATATTATAAAAATTTTAACTGATTATTTTCTTCATGGAAGAATGGAAATATAATTAATTTCATCAGGTCAGGATTCCTTCCACTATAATTGAAATATAATTTATAATAAATATTCAATATTATCAAGTAGAATTAAATGAAAATATAATATTCTGTGCAATAGGGATATAATATCGTAGAATAATATTAATTAAATTTTTATCCCGTTTTGATAAAATACCGGCAGAAAGAAATAACAAAAAAATATTTTAATCCTAAATTGAACGACTTGCTCTTAATTTAACATTTAACATTTAACGAACCGCTCTTAATTTAAAATTATAAATTTAACTTTGAACGACTTGCTCTTAATTTAACATTTAACATTGTTACAGAGCGTATTCATCCGTTATATCCGTCTTCTCCTTTAATGATAAAAATTTAAATTCACTCAGCGGAAGTTTTTCGTCCACCTCGAGTTTTACCAAAACCCTGTACCTTAAGCAAAGACGTAAAATTTTATTTATAATTCCGCTCGTTAAGTAATTTTTAATAAGAGGATTTACGCGTAATCTTATAAATGTACTGTTGCTTGCACCCTTGTATCTTTGTAACCATCTTTCTATTTCCGTAATGTAGCTCATCTTGTTCTGCACCCTTCCGGAACCGCTGCACATCGGGCATTGGTCTGACATCCTGTGTAAAATATTCTGCCTTATTCTCTGCCTTGTGATTTGCATGAGACCGAAATCGCTCATCGGCAGAACTGTAATTTTTGCCCTGTCTTTCCGGAATTCTTTTCTGATTTCTTCGAACAATTTTCTCTTGTTCTCATCTTCATAAAGGTCGATAAAATCCACAACTATTATTCCACCAATGTCGCGAAGCCTTAACTGGCGCGTAATTTCCCTTGCCGCATCGAAATTTATTTTCAGCGAATTTATTTCCTGGTCTTTCGATTTTGCGTACTTGCCGCTGTTAACATCTATAACAGTCATTGCTTCGGTTGTCTCGATTATAATATAACCCGAATTTTTCAGCCAGACTTTTTTTGTAAGCGAATCTTCAATTTGCTTTTCAATTCCCGTAGCATCAAAAAGCGGTTTTGAATCCGAATAATATTCAATTTTATCGGCATATTCAGGCGAAGTATCCTCAACCGAACTTTTTATTTGCTTGTGAAGTTTTTTAGAATCTACAATTACTTTTTGAATGTCATCCCGGAATAAATCCCTCATTACCGAAGATGTAGTAGAAACATCTTTATATAATAATGCAGGAGCCTTAATCGTTTTTATTTTACTCTGTATTTCATTCCAGATTGAAATTAATTTATTAAGGTCATCGAGTATGAGATTTTCATCCTGACCGGCAGCAACAGTTCTGACAATCGCACCGAATCCTTCAGGCAAGACAGGTCTGATAATGTGTTTCAGCCTTCTCTTTTCGCGGAAGTTGTAGATTTTTTTTGATACACCGATTCGCCTGTTGTATGGAATTAATACGAGATAACGACCGGGTATTGAAAACTTTGTCGTGACTCTCACGCCTTTGTTTCCAACCGGCTCTTTAGTTATCTGGATTATTATATCCTGGTTGCGGGCAATACTGGTAGGGTTGGGACGCTCCCTCGTTGAACTTTTGATTCCGCCTTGGTGAGCTTGTTCGTCATCATCGTCAACTTCTTCAACTTCCGAATCATCTCCGAGAATGGACGCATAATCATTATCACTGCTGTCCATATCCGAGAAATGTAAAAAAGCATCCTGTGGAAAACCTATATTAATGAAAGCGGCACGGATTCCGCCCATTACACGCGCAACTTTTCCGAGATAAATATCTCCTACGTTCCGCCCGAGGTCCGGACTTTCATAAAATAGTTCAACAAGTTTTCCATCCTCAGTGATAGCAATCCTGACTTCATTCGAAGTAGAATTAATAAGAATTTCTTTCTTCATTATTTGGGCTTAAGTTCGTTTAAGAATTCATAGAAGCCAGGAACTCTTTATTTGACTTTGTGCCGCGTATTTTTTCGAGGAGAAATTCCATTGCTTCAACGGGATTCAGGTCTGAAGTGATTTTTCTTAACAGATATACTCTGTTTATCGCTTCATTGTCAAGAAGTAATTCTTCTTTTCTCGTACCCGACCTGTTGAGGTCAACTGCTGGGAAAATTCTTCTGTCTGAAAGTCGCCTGTCAAGGACGATTTCCATGTTACCGGTGCCTTTGAATTCTTCGAAGATAACTTCGTCCATTCTGCTGCCGGTCTCTATCAGAGCAGTTGCAATAATGGTGAGACTTCCACCTTCATCTATGTTTCTTGCTGCTCCGAAAAATCTTTTTGGCTTATGCAATGCGTTCGCATCTACGCCACCCGATAAGATTTTACCGCTGTGTGGTATGACAGTGTTGTGTGCCCTCGCAAGTCTTGTAATACTGTCGAGCAGTATTACAACGTCTTTCTTTGCTTCCGTCAGCCTTCTTGCTTTCTGAAGTACTATTTCGGAAACCTGAACGTGCCTTTCGGGCGGTTCATCGAATGTCGAGCTTATCACCTCTGCCTTTACATTTCTCTGCATATCGGTAACTTCTTCTGGACGTTCATCAATCAATAATACAATTAAATGAACTTCCGGATGATTTCGAGTCAAACTGTTAGCAATTGTCTGAAGTAAAATTGTTTTACCGCTTTTTGGAGGGGATACAATTATGCCCCTCTGTCCTTTACCAATTGGTGTGAAAAGGTCCATTATCCTCATCGAATATTCTCCGGGTGAAGATTCAAGTACAAACCTTTCGTTAGGATACATTGGCGTTAAGTTATCGAAAAGAATTCTCTCCCGAATCCTTTCAGGGTCACCAAAGTTTACCTCTTCGACCTTTAATAACGCAAAAAATCTTTCACCTTCCTTCGGTGGTCTTACCTGACCACTTACTGTATCACCCGTTTTAAGAGAAAACTTTTTAATCTGTGAAGGTGATACGTAAATATCATCCGGGGAAGGCAGATAATTATAATCGGCTGATCTTAAGAATCCATAACCGTCCGGTAAAACTTCTAAAACTCCTGCGGCAAATGCATAACCGTCTTTTTGAGTCTGAGCTTCTATTATTTTAAAAATAAGTTCCTGCTTTTTCAGGTCGCTATAACCGGTTACTTTCAGGTCTTTAGCGATTTGAATAAGCTCAGCAACTTTCTTGGACTTGAAAAATTCAAAATTTTTGTCAGTCAGTTCTACCGTTTTATTTTCCTTTTTACCGTTTTTTTCGAGCATTTGTTTTTACCTTTCGTGAGTAATATAAAATTGGCGTGTTTGTTATTAAAATATGGAATTATGTTTATTTATATAAAAATAATTATTAACAATTTATTTAAAAAATTTAACAACGATAGCTGTATATCGGAGTGTTATTTTGTATATTATTTACTGATGTAAATATAAACTATTATAAAAATAATAAAGTTTCAAGTGAAAAATAGTAAAACCCAAAAAATCCCGATTTCACTCAAATTTCCGTTATTATTATATAAAAATCAATTCTATCTATTTTGCTAAAATCCCTTGTTCCTCTGTAATTCTCTCTATCTGTCATCCCCTCTAATTTGTCATCCCCGAATGCTCTTGTCGGGGATCCCCATCCAAACCTATCATCCCCGAATGATCTTATCGGGTATCCCCAACCACACCTGTCATCCCGAATGCTCTTGTCGGGGATCTCCTGCCTTTCACTCCTTAACGTGCCATTTAAATTTCCGTTTCACCTCTCACCTTTCACCTTTCACCTTTCACGCTCTTCTAACCTTCTAAACTAATCAATAATCATAAAACGAATCATGTATATAAACGTCCAATCCTCCGTATTTCCTGCAATTCTTCATTGCCTCACTTTCAGCTAATTCCTGAGTAGAAAATCCAAGCGCCGCTCCGATTACGCGATTCCCGTTTTCATCATTTCCAAGAGCTATTGCGCCATAACCTTTATTATATGTCGATGTAACTAATTGCGGCTTTGTCCCTCCGTAACTTACACACGCATCGTATGCCTCGCTCATCGCCTTGTCATATGAACCGTATCCGTAAGCGTACCCGAATGCACCCGTTTCCGTGCAAAAATATACCGCGCTTTGTGAATAAGATTTTCCGCAAATGATAAAGATTAAAAGTAATAAACAAAAAGAAAAAAAAGTTTTTTTCATAATTGCCTCCGGAAGAAATTATTAGATTTACCGAAATGTAAACACTAATTTATTAAATTGAAACAAAAAAATTCACTCTTTTTTATACTTTATTTTCTGCAATTTCCCGCTCTTATTTGTTTTTTGTTATTTGTTTTCTTCTCTGTGTCTCCGTGATGAAATCTTTTTAAACCCGCTTTTTTTGTTCAATTGAATTTACAACGGGAAATAATTATTTTGAATTCTATGGCTAAGAAAAAAATTATCGAAAAAAAGAAACAACCGCAAAAACAAATAATTAATTTGGATTTAAATTTCGAACCGAAAAAAAATCTCAGGCTGATTATATATTTTGCTGTTGGCGTCGCATCCTTCGGGATGGCTTTTAATTACCTTTACTCTGCTCTCGCAATTAACGGTGTGTTCGGCTTCCCGCTCGATGACCCGTGGATTCACCTGACCTTTGCAAAAAATTTATCCGAGTATTTCAGCTTTTCCTATTTCAAAAATGAAATGGCAACGGCGGGCTCTACATCACCAATATATACGCTTTTGCTTGCAATCGGATTTCTCGTAACCAAGAATGAAATGATTCTTAGTTATTTCTTCGGAATACTGATGCTTATATTTTCGGGAATCGCTTTCTATAATCTAAGCAGCCTCGAATTTGCAAAGGAAAATTATTATGCATTAATCTTTACAGCAATTTTCGTTGCTGATAAATGGATGAATTTTATTTCCGTCTCCGGTATGGAAACGACTATGTTTATTTTTATAATCCTTGCCTGCTCTTATTATTATAAAAAAAGAAATGTCGTTCCGTTTGCGGTTTTTCTCGGATTGGTCTTGTGGGGCAGACCTGACGGCGTAGCATTTATAGGCGCTCTGGCTGTCGATTATTTCATATCGATAAACTTTTCCAAAACAGATAAAACAATTAAACTTTTTACAAAAAAAGAATTTATAAAAATCGGAATTATTGCAGGCTCATTTGTCGCTGTATATTTTGCAATGAACCTTATGCTTTCCGGCTCTCTGCTTCCCAATACGTATAATGCCAAGCTGACTTATTATTCTCCCGAGTTTAAAAGCAGGGGCGACTTTTTTAAATTTGAAGTCTGGGATTATTTTACTAAAGGTGCTTACGGAATAATTATTGTCGGATTCTTTGCTTCTGTTGCAAAAACTATTTTTGACACATTTAAAAAACAGTATAATCAGAATATTTTATATATAGTTTTTATAGTTGCACTCGTTTTTATCTATTGGCTGAAACTTCCCTATGCGCACAGGTTCGGCAGGTATATGATGCCTATTATTCCTTTCATGATAATAAGTTCGGGTCTGGGGTTCAGGGACCTTCTTAAAATTGTCGGCGGCTATTTAAACAGCCGGAATTTTACGATTGGAGTTTATGTAATCATCTCCGCAATAATTTTATTTGTAACCGTTCGAAATTATTTAGATACTAAACTCGGCTATGCTGAGGAATGTAAATATATAAACGACAGGCAGGTTGCCGCCGCTAAATGGATAAGAGATAATACGAATGAAAATGATATAATTGCAACTCACGACGTCGGCGCCATCGGTTTTTACAGCAATAGAAAAATTATAGACGTTGCAGGACTTATAACTCCCGAATTAATTAAAAAAATCGATGACAAAAATTATTCGACCGAAATGACCGAATATCTTAAACAACATAATGTCTCGTATCTCGCATTCCTTCGTGAATGGTACAGGGTCGTAAACCAGACTCCTCTGTTCACTACACTGGAAGTTTCTCCGGTTGAGACTATGGAAGTTTATAAATTTATTCCGGATAAAACACATATAATGCCCAAAGAAGCAAACAGCATGGATATGTATACTCAGGACCTGATGAATAATCGACAGCCGCAGCAGGCATTGCAAATTTTGAACCGAAGCCTTACAATAGACCCGCAGTCTTCATATACATATTATCTGCTCGCAAATGCTAACTTAATGATGAATGATACTAAGGCTTTCGAAAAAAATATTTCGAAATCTTTAGAACTTTTCCCGGATTACTACGAAGCATTATTCCTTCTTGGAAATTATTATAAATCTGTAAATAAACCCGTAGAAGNNCCGTAGAAGCTAAACAGTATTTTGAAAAATGCCTTATCCTTACTCCAAATAATAAAAAAGTAAAAGATTTAATGAATTCTCTAAATATAAGCGATACGACGAAAACAAAATAATTTTTTCAAATGAAAGATACCGGAAAAGGTAAGGAACTGATAATATTGTTTAATAAGATTTTAAACGGGATAATTGCGTTTTTTAAATTTATTGTAAGTAAAACTTCAGAATTTATAATAAAATCTGACTTCAAAAGAAAATTTAAATCCGTTATTTCATTTCTTCAAAAAACTCTGATTAAATGTAAAGATTTATTTTTATTATCCGAACGTAAAATTTCAGAATTCATAACCAAATCCGATTTCAAANNAAAGGAAAATATAAAGCCGCATTTGTATTTCTAAAAAAAGTTCTGGTTAAATGCAAAGAATATATTATTATCGGTTCATATAAATTTTCTGAATTCATAATCAAACTGGATTTAAAAAATAAATTTAAAACCGCGATAATATTTCTCCGGAAAATTCTGATTAAGTGTAAAGAATTCATTATATGGCTGGTTAAAGAGATTTCCGAACTGATTATCCGCTTCGATATAAAAACAAAATTAATAATCACCGGAAAATTTATTAAAAAGGTATTGGTCAAAATTGCCGCTGTTACAGTGCTTCTATGGGGTAAGACCGTTTTATTCATAAAGAGCCTGGAGATTAAAAAAAATCTTACGAAATTTATTTCTGTTCTTAAATTATGGATTATTGCCGCGTATCAAAAATTCATCGCTTTAAAAATTCATATCGCTGTTAAGCAATTTTCATTAACGATTTGGATTAAAATTGTTACGTTTGTAAAAAATCTGGTTTCGAAAATCCATCTCCCGGAAAAAATCAATGTCAAAGATTTTTACCGGAAAACTTTTAGCGTCCTCACAATTAGAAAAATCACGCTTTATGCAATCATCCTTATCGTAATCGATATTCTTTTAATGTGGTTTATTTCATTTCGTGTGCTTTATGCAAAACATTACTGGCAGGGTCCGGAAGAAAAACACTTTGTTATAAAAACTCGCGAAAATGTAGATGAGTTATTAAACGATTTGAAAGATAAAGATATTATAAGCAGCAAACAGACTTTTAAAATACTCTTAAGACTTACCGGTAAAGATGATAATATAATATCCCGAAGATATGTAATCAAAAACGGAGTAAGTAATTCCGAACTTATTAATATCCTTGTCGACAGGAATTTCTCAAACGAAGATAAATTTACCGTTATAGAAGGATATAGAATAAAACAGATTGCAAAAATTGCCGCGAACAAACTTCAGCTTTCACCGGAAAAATTTATTCAGGCAACTGAAAATGATTCACTGATTAATATTCTCGGCTTGAAGGGAAAAATCAACAACCTCGAAGGATTTCTTTTTCCCGATACTTATATCCTTCCGCCCGACCTCGACGAAAAAGGACTTGTTGAAATTTTATTCAACGAATTCCGCCGCAAAGTATTGAATAATAGCGATATTGAAAATAAATTTTTAAAAAGCAATAAAGATATTTTAAGCGTAATGACAATGGCATCTATTATTCAGGGTGAAACAAATATTCCCGCCGAGATGCCGGTTATTTCCGGGGTTTATTATAACAGACTGAGAATAAGAATGAGACTTGAAGCAGACCCGACCGTTCAGTATGTTTTACCGGACGGACCTAAAAAGAATCTGCTCTTTGAAGATTTGAAAATTGATTCGCCTTATAATACTTATAAACATTATGGTCTCCCGCCCGGACCGATTAATAATCCCGGACTTTATGCTATTAAAGCTGCTATTAATCCGGATAAAAATGATTACCTGTTTTTTGTTGCAACAGGCGTCGGCGGACATAAGTTCTCTTCAACTTATCAGGAACATTTGAAGGCGATTGAAGAATATAAAAAGAACAGAACGAATATTGAACCGAAGTAAATGTGATGAAAAAAAGTAGCCGCAGGTCGAAGATT
>PNBM01000071.1:11054-35591 GCA_003135995.1 Ignavibacteriota bacterium
GCGAATGCGGGAATCCAGACGAACCATAAGAATTTCTGTCGGTTTTAAAATAGTTATAGTGTTTCAGCGATATAACCAAATTTGTAATGAGATTTAAAAGCAATAAATATATATTAAATTTGTTTGAAAAATAAAATTAAAATATTATTTGATTTATTTTTAAAACTTGATTACCGTGATAAACAAAACTCAGGAAAGAAAAAAATCACGGGAATTATTATCTCGTATATATTTGCAAATTCAGCATTATCATTTAACCTGTTTAATACTTTCGATAAAGAAAGTTTTGCAATTTTATCTTTTTCTACAGGCATATTCCTCCTTTCATTCATAATTCTGAATGATTATAGTAACCTGTTTTTTTCCAAACAGCACCTGGAATTTCTTAGGACACTGCCGCTGGAAAACAACGAAGTTTTCGTTTCTAAATTTCTATCCGCTTTTGTATTTGTATTTTTCATCCAGCTGACAATAATTTTGCCGCAGTCAGTGTTTTATTATTTTTACGAACAGAATTTATCAAAAACAATAATTTTTATTGTAGCAAACTTTTCATCGAATATTTTTATATCAGTCATCATTTTAACAATTTATACGATAGCTCTGTATTNNATGTATTCGTCAAGCCTGACCTCAAGAGCAATGAAATATGGAAAAGAAAGCTTAATGTCGTATGGTTTCACAAAATTCCTTCCGCAATATTATTTTGCATTATCCATAGAAGACTACAGGCTTATGATAATTTGCCTTGCAGCGTGTTTGCTCATAATATTTCTTTTCTACCTGTTTCTGAAAAAAAGATATTATAATTTATCGGAAAAAATATTCAGCATAACCGATGAAATAAAAAAACGCAGAAAATTAAAAGTCTTTTCAGGGTTAAATAATTTTATAAATAAAAATTTACTCGGAAATAATCTCGAGCGTGCTTCATATTATTTAATAAAAAACCAGTTGTCAAATTCGAGAATATTAAAACTCAGATATATACCTCTTGCATTTATTCCGGTTATCATTACTATGTTGGGAGTATTTACGAACATTCCCTCATTCCTTTACTTCCAAACGGGTAAAGACAATATCCTGTTTACCGCAAATAGTATTTTGATGTTCAGTCCTTCCATTACTATCACTCTTGTAATGTGCATTCGTTTAATGATTTCAAATGCAAAAATTGCGGATGAAAATTCGCAGGACATAGGTTGGATTTACGAATCATTGCCAATCGAAAGCATTAAATATTTTCAAAACGGTGTATTCAAATTTATTTATATAAATTTAATCATCCCGATCTTAATATTAATTTTTATATTGTTGAGCTTCAGAATAAATATCACGCCTCTTGTTTTAAATTTTGCTTTTATTATTTCGGTGACGTTGTTTTTAAATTCAATTATTTCCATCTTCGACAAAAAAATGCCGTTCAGCCTCGAATCTACAAAATATAATTCCGCCTCGAGGTTCGGACAAATAATGTTGACAGTTTTGGCAGGGATAGTTATTATTGTTGGTCAGATTTTTATTTTTGAAAATGTTATATTTGTAATTGTTTCAGTTGCTGTATTTTTTATAATATCTGTTTTATTAAACTATAATAAAAATTAGATAATGGATACACAGGAAAAACCCGGTGTTGCCGTACCCCAGACGGAAACTAAACCAATCTTTAAATCTTTCAATGGAGAAGGAAAAAATATAATATTAGGTATTACAGGCACAAGCGGTGCTATCTTCGGACTTCGCATGCTGCGCTCACTCGTAATGAATAATTTTAACATTGACCTCATTCTGACCGAATATTCTCATTATACGCTGTATAAAGAGTGCGGCGTTGAGCTGAAACAAAGCACCATACAAAATGTTATTCCCGAAATTATGATTCACAAATCTACCGTTACGTTTCATAATAATCTTGACCTCAAATCGGATATATTTATGGATTGGTATAACGCTTTCGGTATGATTGTGTGTCCCTGTGCCGCCGATTATCTTGCAGGAATCGCAAATGGCGAAAGTAATAATCTTATCGAAAAAGCAGCCGACTGGATGTTCTCTTATTCTAAACCATTTATTATTGTACCAAGAGAAACCCCTGTTAACAGGATTCATTTAAAAAATATGATTAAAATTCTTGACGCCGGCGGAAAAATTGTACCTGCAATGCCGAGCTTTGAATATAACCCGAAAGATTTTAATGACCTTGCCGATTATATTGCGAGCAAAGTATTAAATCTGATGATGGGAAGCGGTTCCCATAATGTTTAAATAGTTAAAAAATGTTTTATTTGATTTAAAACTTTATTATATTGAACATGGTTTTTAAAAATAACATTTATAAACTTTAAAAAGGAGAAAACAATGTTAGGATTCGGAAAGAAAAAACCGGACGACCCGAAAGAAGCGCTCGATAATGCAGACAAAGCTTTAAATAAGGGTGTAAGCGGCTTCATGGCAAAAACTTTCATGGGAAAAGATTTTGTCGATAAAGCAAATGCAAGTATAAATATGGCGAAACAATATACTGATTATGACGGAAAAAATGCAGCGTTAATGCAAACCGGTATGCCGGGAACAGCCGAAGTAATTACAATTACTGATACGGGCGCTTTGATAAATTACAATCCCGTCGTAGTAATGCAACTGAAAGTTCAGCCGCAATATGGACCGCCATTTGAAACACAGGTGAAAACAGCAGTATCGAAAATTGCAATTCCAAGAGTTGGTGATAAGATTAACATTAAATATAATCCGGCAAATACAACCGAACTTATTGTAATATAACTTTATTTATATTAATTGTTAGGTTAGTCTTATTTTATTTTGTTCCCAAATCGCTCTTTGCTTTTGATCCCGGCTTGTCGGGACTGAGTTTGGGAACGTGAAACAAATTCATTAACATAAAAACGCGTTCCCGGCTTATAACCGGAAACGCGTTTTTTTATATCTGATAATTAAATTAATTATTAAACACTCAGCATCCAATATTAAGCCTTCAACATTCAACATTCAAAAACCCGCTCTTACTTTTTTAAAATCTCGTTCCAAAATCGCACTTTGCTTTTGATCCCGACTTGTCGGGANNTGGATTCCCGCATTCGCGGGAATGACAAATAACATCGACCTCAAAAAGCCTTTACTTTAACATTTAACATTTATTACTTGATCTTGTTCTTACTTTAACATCTAACATTTAACATTTAAAATTGGATGAGCTGCTCTTACTTTAACATTTAACATTTAACATTTAAAGCTTTATTTAGAAACCATCGTTACCTTCGTCATCTTCGGAGGCTCCATAGGTCTGTCATTCTGTCCCGTTTTAAGTTTTCCCATTTTATCTACAACATCCTGTCCGTCGATTACCTGACCGAATACGGTATATTTTCCATCGAGGTGAGTTGCAGGTGCAAGCGTAATATAGAACTGGGAATCCTGTGAATTAGGTGCCGCTGAATGTGCCATTGCAACTACGCCTTTTTTATCGTGCTTCAAACCGTTATTAAATTCATCCGGGATGCTTTGCCCTGAGCCGCCGGTTCCCGTACCTGTCGGGTCTCCGCCCTGTATCATAAATCCGTCGATTATTCTGTGGAATATGAGTCCGTTGTAAAATCCTCTGCTGACGAGTTCTTTTATACGTGCAACGGTTTTCGGGGCTTTATCCGGGAATAATTTTATTTTAATCGTTCCCATCGTTGTTTCCATTTTTATTATATCGCCTTCTGATTTCGTATCATTCGTTGCAATGGTATCTTTCTTTTCGGTCTTTACGGTATCTTTCTTCTGTTCAACAGGCTGTACTTTCTTTACCGTATCTAATGTCTTATCCACTTCTTTTTTCACTTCTTCTTTACCGCATCCCGAAAAAATTGCGAATGCAAAAAATATAACAATTAATAAAGATAAATTTCTTTTTAACATTTTTTACTCCTTATATGATTTATGAATAAAATATTTATTATTTTAAAAGTTATTTCATACTAATTACTAACCACCAATTACTAATCACAAATTACTAATAACTAATTCAGCATTCAGATTTCATAATTCAGCATTATTCTAAAGTTACTTTCACCATCTTCACATCTTCCAACGGCTTATCACGCCCGTCTCTCGCCACAGCAGCTATTTTTTCAACCACATCCTGACCCTCAATTACCTGTCCGAAAATCGTATACTTCCCGTCTAAAAATTCGAGCGGTGCAAGTGTAATATAAAATTGTGAATCCTGGGAATCCTTTCTTCCCGAATTAGCCATAGCAACCACACCTTTTTTATCGTGTTTCAATCCATTATTAAATTCATCCGGTATGCTTTGTCCCGAGCCGCCCGTTCCGGTTCCTGTCGGGTCACCGCCCTGAATTACAAACTGCGGAATTACGCGGTGAAATATTATCCCGTCATAGAAATTTTTTAATGTCAAATCTTTTATGTGTTCGACTGTAAGCGGTGCCTTATCCGGGTAAAGCTCTATTTTTATAATACCCATAGTAGTTTCAATCACCCAAATATTATTATCTGATGCCAAAAGAGTTTGTCCTTTCTCAGTATCCTGTTTTATGTTTGAAAAACCAAAAATCGAAAATGCGAAGACTAACAATATAAAAATTTTATTTAACATATTAATTTATTATTTAAATTGATTTAAAAATCTGATATCATTCTCATAAAACATTCTTATATCCGGTATTCTGTGTCTTATCAGAAGTGTCCGTTCTATTCCCATACCAAATGCATAACCTGTATAAACTTCAGGGTCATAACCTACGAAATCAAACACGTTCGGGTCTACCATTCCGCATCCTAAAATTTCAAGCCAGCCCGTGTATTTGCAAATCCGGCATCCTTTGTTATTGCATAAAAAACATTCAACATCCATCTCGGCAGAAGGCTCCGTGAAAGGGAAGAAACTCGGTCTCATTCTTGTCCTGATATCTTTACCGAAAAATTCTTTTGCGAAATAATCGAGCGTACCTTTCAATTCTCTGAAAGTTACTTTTTTATCGACATACAATCCTTCGACCTGGTGGAACATCGAAAGTGAACGAGAACTTATTGCTTCATTTCGGTAACATTTACCCGGCACAATAACTCTCACGGGTGGTTTCTGATTTTCCATGACTCGAATTTGCCCGGGAGATGTTTGAGTTCTCAGTAAATATCTTTTGTCTTTTCCTTCTGAATTCAGATAAAAAGTATCCTGCATGTCACGTGACGGATGATAATCGGGAGTGTTCAGGGCATCGAAGTTATGGTATTCATCTTCAATTTCAAATCCTTCGTAAACTTTAAATCCAATGCGTTCAAATATTTTTGTAATGTCCTCGAGCGCCTGTGTTATAAGATGTTTCGAGCCTATATTAAATACCCGCCCCGGAAGCGTGTAATCGGAAATCGTTTCCTGTGTTTTAGCCGAGTCCTCGATTATACTTTTTTTAGTGTCGTAAATATTCTGAGCCGTGATTTTCAGTTCGTTCAGTGCTTTTCCGACCTGAGCTTTTATGCTTTTATCAACTGCCTTCAGGTTTTCAAAAAGCTCACTAATCAATCCCTTCCGGCTGAGATAAATCAGACGGTATTCTTCGAGCGTTTTTTCGTCTTTAATATTATCTACGATGTTTAAAACTTTAGACCTTAATTCTTCAATTTTATCAAGCATCATAATTTGAATTTTATTAACGTTAATAATAACAAAGTAAAAGCAATATTTAAATTCATTTCGAATTACAGGATTTAAAGATTCGTAAGATTCATAAGATTTTTAAAATTTGTAAAAAAAATAAAATCATTTCCCCCTTTGAAGGGGGATAATGCTCTAAGTTCTTCATTTCATTTTTGAACTTTTTTCTCATTTCACTTTTTCGCTATCTCACACACTCTTTTTCATTCCGGCAAGTTCTAAACAAGAATCACTGTTTTTCCTCTTTGCGTTCTTTCTTTGCGAACTTTGCGTTTAAAGTTCTTATAATTTCGATATAAAAAAAATTCCCAATCAGATGATTGGGAATTAGAATATAATTGTATTTTTAATCAGTTATAATATTTTATTCTTAACTCAATAACCCACCAACTCAATAACCCAATAACCTAATAACTCAATAACTTATTAACCTTATAACTTGATAAACTTGACAAACTTGATAAACTTGATAAACTTGATAAACTGCTCTTTAGCTTTTTGCTGCTTTTACTATTTCCGCGAACGCATTCATATCGTTATATGCAAGCTCTGCAAGAGTTTTCCTGTTTAATGTAATATTCTTCTTGTCCAGGTCGCTTATAAGCTTCGAATATGTAGTTCCACAAAGCCTTGCCGCAGCATTGATACGGGCAATCCAGAGACTTCTGTAAACTCTCTTTTTTAATTTCCTGTCGCGGTAAGCGTGTGATAACGCTTTTTCAACGGAATTTTTTGCAATCGTATAAACTTTACTTCTCGCACCGTAATAACCTTTAGCCGCTTTAAGAATACGTTTTTTGCGTCTGTGAGATGCTACTTTGTTTTTTGCACGTGGCATTTTGAATTTCTCCTTTTGATTTTAAAATTAAGGTAATCCCGCAATTAAGCGGAATTTTTGTGAACCTGTTCTTATTAAAAATGTGTTTTGTTTAAATTATAAAAAAACACTAAAAAATTTCTTACTAATATCCTCAACATAAATGTTGAGTTACATATCTACGCTATTTCACTTTCTCGCTATTTCACTATTTCCTTTTGCTCTTACTTGATGAACTTGATAAACTNNACTATTTTTGAAATTCATTAGATTTTGTTTAAGTTATATTGTAATTATATTTAATGTATTAATGCGATAGAATCTAGATTATATATTAATATAAAATCTTTAAGCTGTCTTTGTATCGTCTGTTTTTTGAGCAACTTCAGTCTTTGCCTGGATTTTCATTTCTTTTTCCTGTTTCACCTTGTAAGCCTGAATTTTTGTTTTATCGGGAATTAAATATGCCGTAAGCATTTTTCCTTCCATCTTCGGAGATGAATCAATTTTTCCGACATCTACTAACTGTGCCAGAATGTCATTCATTAATTTCCTTCCGAATTCCGGATGCGTTATCATTCTTCCTTTATATATTACAGTCGCTTTCACTTTATGCCCGTCGATTAAAAATTGCTTCAGGTGCCTCGTCTTAAATTCAATGTCGTGTACATCCGTATTTGCATTAAACCTGATTTCTTTTACGCTCATTACTATCTGGCTCTTCTTGGCAAGCTTTTCTTTCTTCTGCCTTTCGTAGTTGAATTTCCCGTAATCCGTTATTTTACAAACCGGAGGTTTCGCATTTGGAGAGATTTCTACTAAATCCAGACTTCTCGATGTTGCAATTCTCAGTGCTTCGTTGCTCGAGAGTACCCCGAGTGAATTGCCATTTTCGTCAATTACTCTTATCTGGTAAGATGTAATTTCCTGATTTACCCGTTCTTTGTATTTTTTGTCTTTAATTAAAAAGTCCTTTTAAAATTAATAAATTGTTATTTAATAAGTTTTTTGCGTAACATTTAATCTAATTGTTTCAATGAAATCTTTCAATCCAAATTTTCCTATATCTCCTTTTCCGTGCTGACGTACAGAAATCTTCTTTTCTTCCTTTTCTTTGTCGCCAACCACAATCATATAGGAAATTTTCCTGTTTTCAGCCTCTCTTATCTTATAACCAATTTTTTCGTTTCTTGTATCCAGTATTACCCTGAAATTTTCTTTTTTTAGTTCATCATATATTTCTTTTGCATATTCATTCTGCGAATCGGTAATGGATAAAACCGCCAATTGCACAGGCGCAATCCACAGCGGGAAGTTCCCCGCACAATGCTCCGTCAAAACTCCTAAAAATCTTTCGAAACTTCCGAAAATTGCCCTGTGAATCATCACTGGTCTGTGTTTTTTCCCGTCACTGCCTTCATAGGTTAAATCGAATCTTTCCGGCATCTGGTAATCAAGCTGAATCGTAGCCATCTGCCACGTCCTGTTCAAAGCATCTTTTATGTGCACATCTATTTTCGGTCCGTAAAACGCACCGTCCTTTTCATTAACTTTAAATTCAAGTTTGTTAGCAATCAACGCCTGTCTTAATGACTCTTCTGCCAGATTCCATGTCTCAACACTTCCCATAGCCTTATCGGGTCTCGTCGAAAGGTAAAAAGCCGGCTTGAATCCGAATGTATAATAAAATATTTTAATCAACTCAAGAACACCGGTCACTTCCTGCAAAATCTGCTCATCAGTGCAGAATATATGCGCATCATCCATAGTCAACTGCCTTACCCTGAACATACCGCCCAGTGCACCGCTGACTTCGTTTCTGTGAAGACGTCCGATTTCGTTCAGCCGCAAAGGCAAATCTTTGTAACTCCTGAGCTTAGAAGAGTAAACAATTGTCGACTCCGGACAGTTCATTGGTTTCAAATATAAATTTTCTGTCTCGTGCGCAATCTTAAACATATTCTCATTGTAATTGTCGAGATGTCCTGAAGTTTTGAACAGTGTATCCCTGACAACAATCGGTGTGCTTATTTCATTGTAACCTGCTTTGCCGTGAATTTCTCTCCAGAATTTTTCAAGCTCTATGAAAATCACCATTCCGTTCGGAAGCCAGAAAGGAGCACCCGGACTCACTTCATTAAAGAAAAATAAATCGAGTTCTTTTCCGAGTTTCCTGTGGTCGCGTTTTTTAGCTTCTTCTAAATCCTTCAAATATTTGTCGAGTTCTTTCTGAGTCGGAAAAGTGATTCCGTAAATTCTCTGAAGCATCTGCCTTTTTTCATCACCCCTCCAGTATGAACCCGATACCGAAGTCAGCTTCACCGCTTTTAATTTCGCAGTTGTCGGCAGGTGCGGACCTCTGCATAAATCGGTAAAATTTCCCTGGTGATATAACGAAACTACATTTTCATTCACTGCAATCGTTTCAAGAATTTCTACTTTATACGGGTCAGGTCTTTTTGTTTTAAAATATTCAATCGCCTCAAGTCTCGGAAGCTCTTCCCTGACGGGCTTCAGGTCGCGCTTCGCAATTTCGAGCATTCGGGCTTCAATCTTTTTCAATTCCTCTTCTGTGAATTTTGTAGTCGAATCCACATCGTAATAAAATCCGTTTTCAATCGCCGGACCGACTCCGAATTTCGCGCCCGGGAAAAGTTCTTCAATCGCCTGCGCCATAATGTGCGATGATGTGTGCCAGTAACATTCTCTTCCTTCAGGTGTATCGAATTTATAAAGAATAATTTTCGCATCTTCGTTTATCGGCGCACTAAGGTCTTTCGCAATTCCGTTCAGACTGCATACAACAATTTCATCCGCAAGTTTTTTGCTAATCGACTGTGCAATTTCAAATGCGGTAATACCCTTATCGAATTCTTTTACACTGTTATCAGGAAAAGTTATTTTAATTTTATCTGCCATTATAAAATGAAACTTATTTTTAGTAAATAAGATAAAAAAATTTGTATAATAAAAAAAGTGGGCGGTAATGGACTCGAACCAATGGCCTCCACGATGTCAACGTGGCGCTCTAACCAGCTGAGCTAACCGCCCTCTTTCGGGAAAACATCAAAATAGATAAATAAAGGCATTTTTTCAATACAAATTTATGAACTTTCGCCACAGATTTACACTGAAAAAAACTGATTGACAACGATTTTTAAAATTTAAAGAGCAAAGAGCTATATAACACGAAGAACACGAAGAAGAACTTTTTTTAATGTTAAGAGCAAAGGGCTATTGAAAAAATAAAAAATTAAATTTTCACGAATTTCACGAAGAAAACCGAAAAGAAAAACATTTTTAAAAATCAGCGAAAACCCAATTTTCCAGAGCAAATCTGTGGCCAATGTTTTTAGCTCTTAACACTAAAAAAAAATCAGCGTAAATCCAATCTTTCAGTGCAAATCTGTGGTCAAAGCTCTTCGCTCTTAACGTTAAAAGAAAATCAGCGAAAATCCAATTTTTCAGTTCAAATCTGTGGTCGAAGTTCTTAGTTCTTAACACTAAAAAAAATCAGCGTAAATCCAATTTTTCAGTGCAAATCTGTGGTCGAAGTTCTTCGCTCTTAACGTTAAAAAAAAATCAGCGAAAATCCTATTCTTTCAGTGCAAATCTGTGGTCAAAGCTTTTTGCTCTTATTTATTTTTTATTCTTTATTTTTTATTTTTTGTATGGTTTGGAACTGTTGCGAAAACATAATCCCACAGCGGATTGCTCACCCCGAACGCCGTATTCGCATCGTTATAATGATGTCTCAGATGATATTCCTTTAAAAACCTTCCCACTCTTCCCTTCATCTTAAAATGATGCGTTGCATAATGTATCGAATCATAACATATATACCCGAATACAAACCCCGCAAAAAGCGATGAATAATATTCCGCAAAGCTGTAGTAAAACACTGTATAAAAAATGACGGCGAGCGGAACGCTTNNCCGTGTGAGAGAAAATGTATTTTCTTTCCCAGGTCGGATTTCGGCTCGTAATGAAAAAGCCATCTGTGAACCGAATACTCAAAAGGTGTCCATAGAAAAACACCAAGTATAAAAAGTAAAATAATTGAAATTATGTTGCGTTGAATTTCGCCTGCGTTATACAACATGTAAACAACAAGCGGCAAATAAACAACGACAGGTGTGGCCGGATGAATGTGCGAAAAGAACTCAAGCACCGGATTTTCAAACAGCCTCATCGTTTCATCTCTGTTCGATTTAAAGTTAGGCATTGTTGTTAAGCTAATGTTAATACAAAAATTTAAAAAAACGAATGTAAAGTATTAACAAAAAGCCAATATAATTAGTGCCAACAGCAAATAACAGAAAACAGAAAAGAAAAACAAATGAAAGCATTCGATAGTGATTTTTCATGATTTATACCTCGTCTGTCATCCCCGAATGTGCGTTNNCTCTTTATCGGGACTCCTGTCGGGGATCTCCTGCCTTTAGTATTCTATTTCCCGTCTTTTTAATATTGAAAAAAAATAACTTTCGATAATGATTTTTTATGATTTATACGATTTTGTATGATATTTTGTAAGTTGATAAGCTTTCAGAATACATTTTCGAGGCTGGATATTGTTATTTTCGGATTTTAAATACCTAAAATAATTTATTAAAATGCTTTCTTAGTGTCTCTTAGTTTCCTTCGCGACCTTATTGTTAAAAGCTCTTGTTCTTATTTGTTATTTGTTATTTGTTTTCTGTTTTCTGTTATCTGTTTTTTGTTTTTTTCTATCTGTTTTTTGCAAAGCTCTTACTTTAACATTTAANNTCCACATTCGCAAAAATCCCGCATATAGTGCCCGTATTCAGCATCGTATTAATCCCGAACTTTGTATGGTCGCCCACAATGCTCCCGAGGAATTGCATGCCTGTATTGATTTGCTCGCTATTAAATTTCACTCTCACCTTCGAATAATTATTTTTCAGATTGCTCGTCACCGTATCCGCTCCGAAATTCACGAACGGGCACGCATAGGTATTTCCAATAAACCCGTCGTGCTGTTTATTCACACAGTATTGAAAAATGCATTCCGAAATTTCACCCGATACTTTCGAGCCGTCGCCGATGAAAGTCGGACCTATAATTTTCGTTCCCGCTTTCACAACGGAATTTTTACCGATATAAACAGGACCCTTAATATAAACAAAAGGCTCTATCACCGCTCCCTCTTCGATTACAATCATTCCTGCGCTTGCGTCAAACTCACTGTAAGGATGCACTTTCGCTTTTTTGGAAATGCAAACCGATTTTTTTTCGATGACGGTAATTCCCTTCGATGCGTTTTTTATTTTTTTAATTCCCTTTTGTATAAATTTTAAATCTTCACTCAGGTTATTACCGTAATTATTTAAAACATCCCACGGATAATTATAAATAATCAAACCGTGTACGGAATCAATATCTTCAGGCGACTTATAATTAAAATCCCGGAAATCCTTTAACGATAAGGTATTATCTTCTTTGTTGCTTTCTATAATTTTTTTAAATTTTATAATATCATCTTTCTTCACTTTAGCGGCAATCAATGTATCATCCGATTTAACAGCATCATCCGGCTTGATTTTTTTTATGAGCTGTTCAAGAAATTTTGCGGGGAAAGAAACTCTTCCGTTCAGAAAAATGTAGTCGTCATTTTCGATTTCATTTACTTTCAATTTTATGTTTTCCGATTTCACGAACGGTGCAAGAATGTTCCTGCAGTGCAAAGCCACTTCGTATTTTTTTCCGCAATTTATCAGAAGCCTCGATTTCCCGGACATTGCACCCGTTATAATATCATACACAGGTCTCAAAACCGCCAGCGGAAACAGCTTGCTGCACTTTTCATCTTCAAAAATTAATATTTTCATAATTAATATTAAAAAAGTTTTTTCCCCCTTAGAAGGGTGATAAAATAATTTTTCCCCCCTTTGAAGGGGGATAAAGGGGGATGTGCTCTTAATTTTCCCATCCCGTTCTGTTATCTCCGAATGATTTTATCGGGGATCTCCATCCACACCGTTTAAATTCAGACGACGATGCTTTTGCTCCAATCTTCCAATCTTCCAATCTTTAATCTATGTAAATATGATTATTAAAAGAATAAAAAGAAATAATGTAATTTCGGAATAGAGAAGTTAGAGAAGTTAAAGAAGTTAAAAGAACAGTAGCTAGTAGTTAGTGAAAAATTAAGAATGAAGAATTAAAAATTAAGAATTAATCAAATCAGAGTTAATCTTATTCTTTCAACGGATATCTGCGGCAAAAGCTCTTGTTCTTAACATTAATTAAAAATCCGTGTTAATCATATTCTTTCAGCGAAAATCTGCGTCAAAAGCTTTTGCTCTTAACATTTTTTAATGCTCTTCTCTGATTTTCTCTGTGTCTCTGTGGTAAAAAGCTCTTTGCTCTTGCTCTTAACATTAAAAAATATCCGTGTAAATCTGTATCAATCCGTGTCATCAGTGTGCTATAACAAAAAAAGCCGGAATCTTTCGAAGCCGGCTCTTTTAATCTCATTAACCCGAAAATCATTATTCTGATGTCATCTTCGATGTCCTTGTCGCACCATATTTCTTCACAAACTTCTCAACCCTGCCCGCTGTATCGACAATTTTCTGTGTACCCGTAAAAAACGGATGGCAAAGTGAACAAATTTCAACCTTTATTTCAGGTACTGTTGAACGTGTTGTAAACAGCACACCGCGATTTTCTCCGCAGTTGCAAATCACGTTACACTTATAATATTTTGGATGAAAATTCTTTTTCATATCAGTCTAAAATTCAATTTTTCTTAAATAATCAACTAATATAACATATCCCCCCCTAATTTTCAAGGTAGGAATAATAATGTTTTAAAAAAAGGTTGAATATTCACTTTAATTCCAAATAATTCTTTCTTATTTATTTATAAGTTTTAAAATCTCACTTGATTTGTATAAATATGATATTCCAGAATGATGACCTTCAGTTGTTATAAAATGACCAGCATTGATGCCTATTAGAAGTATCTCTCTATAAAAATTATCTGGGACCTGTAGTCCTAGACCTACTTTAAATCCTTTCTGAATTGCAAAAACCGGACTACCAGAAGACCCACCAAAACTAAATGCCTCAAATGCTATACAATTTCCTTTAAAATCTGTTGTGTTCGAATAATTAAACCTTGGATCACTTGCCAATGCCCCAGTTCGTAAAATTGGGATATTGTTTCGTTTATCATACCAGTCTGGAAAGCCCGGAAAAGCAACAAAATCACAAACTGATAATTGATTATTAATTTTATCTTCGGTAGCAATTAGACTAAAGGGAATACTGAATTCTACATTAATGTCACCTACAAATGTTTTTATATTTTTAAGGCAAGTAATATCATTCAGATATTCTTCAGAAAATACAAATTCATTAATATTAGCAATTTTTATATCAACAATATCGGTTGGTAATTTTGTAACGTGATCTCTCCGTCTATTATCAATCGTAAATTCTATTAATTTAAAACCAGTGTATTGATTTGTATAATCCATATATTGAATATCTACCATATGGCGGTTAGTTATAAGATATGGATTTGCATCTTTTTCCACAAAGAATCCCGTTCCTGTAAATATGATGGTATCGACTTTATTACTAAATTTTGAAATTATCCGACATGCCGAATATAAAAAAGAATTGTTTAAACCGTGATTCAATTACTTAAATTATAAAATTTTTAATAAATAATATTTTTTTAATTAAAGATTATACTCATAACTTGTAATTAACAATAATCCACTCAAAAACAATGACCGAAAAATCTTAATTGTTCTTTAAATTCATTTCCAAAAAGTTCTGTAAGAAATAATTAATTTTTAGTATATTTTAATAACATTATCACCTTTAGGATGCTTTTGATTTTTTAATTATAACATTTTCTACTTTTATTGTTTCTAGAAAAATAGATATTGCGGTTGGAATAACATCGTTTTTTGGTCCTATTATTACTTCTTTTATTGGGCATTCTTTACCATTGTTTGTAAAATCCAATTCAATGTAAACCGTTGGAATATCATTTTTTATGAAAAATTTTATTTCTTCTCCTTTTTTCTCTTCTCCAAAATAGATTCCTCCCGCATCTTCCAATTTGAGGAATTTATTACTAGGTTTAAAATCCAACAAATGAATTAATCTTATTTCTTGTTCCTCAGAAAATGCGGGATTTTTAAAAGAAGATAAGTCAAACCCAAATAAATAAGAAAAAGTATTAAATTCATTTCCATATTTTTTTCCTGTTTGTTTTTCTGCTTCAAATATTGTTTTAATTACAGTTTCAGCTTCTTTTATCTGCTGATTTCTATCGTAAAGTATTTTCAATGGCCGCACAGGTAGTTTAATAATATCGGCAGCTTTAAATCCTATTGCATACCCTTTGCCATCATCAGAATACGCTCTCCACTGACTTAATACATCACCATTTAAAGAAAAACAAGAGGCTACAATTAATCCTAATAATCCAGAGTTATGAACTATTTTATCAATATTATCTAAAAATTCTTTGCCTAATATTGGCAGCAAATTTGTAGCAGCTTGTTCCCAAATTGAATAACCCCAATGTATTTCTAAATAATCATTCATAGAGAATAAATCCGTAAGTCTTATTCTCTTAGATGTACAAATTGAATGAAAAGCATTGGCGCTACAATAGTGATAAATTATATCGTTGTTAGTAGGTTTAAATTCCCTTGAAACTATCATATTCGCTATTATTTATTAATATTCTGTTCACAGTTCCAATTTACAAATTGTAATAATTTATTACAACAATATATTTACAGTATAATATGCTAATTTTATATATAAGTACACAATAATTTGGTAATCACCGATAAGCAGTTAGATTAATAATTGGGAAACCAAGAATTGACAAAAGAAATACAACGAGTCTAAATATTTATCTTGACATTTTAAATAATTAGCCTTATATTAATATGGAATATAGTGTTATGGTAAGTTAGCGCAGGTTGCGCGGTCCCGGATGATGTTTGTTACTGATTCCGATTTAACGGGAATTGCCGGGATTGTTTGTTCTTTGACATAAACGTTTAAATAGTGATTCCAGCTAAAAACGTGCTGGAATGACAAAGAGCGTGTGAAAAAGCGAAATGAAGAGCTTTTTTACCACGGAGTCACTGAGAAAAACTTTGCAAAAAATAAATAATAAAAAATAAAAAATAAAAAATAAATAAGAACTTTTACAAAAATTACACGAAGCAAACACTAAAGGCAGGGGATCCCCGACTGATCCCCGCTCAAGAACATTGCGGGGACTCGGGGATGACACGTGCGGAAAAATCAAAGCAAATCATATTAATCATAAAAATCAGCGTCGAATGCTTTTTAAGTATCAGCGACAATCAGCTTCTTTCATTGTATATCTGTGGCTAAGGTTCCAAAACAAGTACAAAACCGAACATTTCCGAACAAAACCGGTACAAAATCGATACAAAAAAAATATTTTTTTTGTAACAGTAATTCAAAGGCGAAGATTCACCACAGAGAAACAGAGAAAAGATTAGAAAAGCATTTTTTAAATTTTAAAAAAATCATAATAATCATAGAAATCAGTGTCGAAATTTCTTTTTGTTATCTGTTTTTTGTTATCTGTTTTTTGTTTTCTGTTTTTTGTATAAATCTGTGGCCGATTTTTTAATTCTTGAACCTTAGCAGAATCCAGGAAATGAGAGAGTCAACGTAGTGGGGAAAGAGATGCCACCAGAAAAATTTATCGTTTTTTTCAGGAAAGATGCAGAGGTTGTGCCGGGCATTCGGCAATATCATTTTTGTAACGTCAGGGTTATGAGACTGTCCTGTTAATGCACCCTCAATGTTCTTTAAATAATTTTTGACATCTTCAATTTGGTCGTTTTCGCCATACACAAGCAGTACCGGTACAGTCGTCAATTTCCAGTAATCCAGCGAATTATAATTTCCGGTTTCTGAATAATATTTCCATATCCAGTGGTCCTTCGGAGGCGCTTCCACCCATTCAAACCATTTTTTTTCTTTCGAAGAATTATTTATTGAATCTAATTTTTCAAATCCGTTTCCAGTTCTCGCCATATCCAGCCATGATTTATAATAATCAATCGCTTCACTGATTTCAGCAGGCGTAAAATCATTTGCACGCAAATTAATTTCAACTCTGTATAAATCCTGTTTGTAAACCGAATCTCCGATTGAAGCCGCCGCGATGACAAACGATATGTCTTTCGATTTGGATGCTACCAGCGGCGCCAAAGTTCCGCCCTGGCTGTGTCCATAAATTCCGATTTGCGATTTGTTAACCTTATCGAAATTCATAAGAAAGTTCACTGCATTTATATAGTCGTTTGCAAGGTCATCAAAATTTGCTTTCGTCCAGTCGCCCGTTGATTTTCCCGTTCCCTGCTTATCCTGAATTAAAGTAACTATTCCTCTTGATGCAAATTGTTCCGCGAAATATTGATAAGCAAACATTCCTTCTCCTCCCGAGCCGTGCAGGAATACAACAGCCGGGTGTTTACCGGGAGTCATCGGGAAATATATTCTACACGCAATATTATGATTGCCGCTTTTAAAAGATGTATCGATGAAAGAAAATTTTACAGGCGGCGGTTCAGAATGCTTCAGGGTTAATACACCGTTTGTAAATCCTTCCTGAATTATTTCCCCGTTTATTTTATCATCGTATATTTTGCAGTTAAATATTGTTACAGGTTCGGACATTAAACTGAATGAGAGAGAATCATTTGTGTTTTGTAAATTATTTAAAGGTATTCCGCTTGCTTTCTGAGAAGGGGAGTTGAAAAATCCGAGCAGACTGTTGTTTTGCATTTTGAAATCAAATGAAACATCCATCGAAGAGCCATCACGCATCATCGTTCCTTTCCAGTAACCTGCAATTTTGCTTTGACTGTAAGCGCAAGTTATAAGAGAAAAAAATAAAATGATTAATATTATAATTCGAATGCGATTAGTTGTAACTTCGTTTTCATTTTCCTGCATAAAATAAAATTTTGATGTTAATATTGTCGATAAGTGGAACAACTTTCAATAACAAAAATTTCAGTTTACACGTTTCGTGAAATAAGCTATATTTTCACCACGGAGTCACAGAGAAAAACTTTGCAAAAAATAAATAATTAAAAACAAATAAAAGTTTTGATACAAATTATATTTAAAATGCATTTTTATAATTCAAAAAAAATCATATCAAATCATAATAATCATAAAAATCATTATCAAAAGCTCTTTGCTCTTTTAAAATTCTTCTCACAAGAAATGCGTGAGAGGAAATTAATCCTACTATAAATACCACTAATACAATCGCAAGTACAGCTTCTTTGCTTATTTTTAATTCCTTTATCTTTTTTGTATATCCAAACAATGAACGCCAGTTGTATTTTATATGTAACATCACAAAAACGGTGAATAAAAACGCAGACATATTGTGTACCGACATCCAAAAATGTTTTTGTGTTGTAAATGTATCGAATTGTAATTTGTGGTTTTCAATTCCTGAATACGCCAGTAATATAACAACAACGAGCATAGCAGCGGAAATGAATGCACGCTTGTTAAACTTTTTCTTTTCTTTTGTTTCCATATTATTTTATTAACGATGTATACGCCCCGGACTTACATACTTTAATGCATTTTAAACAACCCGTACATTTATCAGCTTTGGATATTTTTGCATGCCTGTGCCCGAAAAAATCAATCTTGCGGATAACTTTATTAGCACAGCTTTCAAGACATTTCCAGCACGCTTCGCACTTTCGCGCATCGAGTTGTATAAATTTTGTCTGCAGGTGATTCGGAATAAAAATTTTAGATTTATTTTATATTACAAAAATAATAATTAACCCGAAAATCCGACGATAACAATTGTTAAGATGTGAAAATTATTTTTTATTCCTGATTCTGCTGAGGGATATAGGCGTGATTCCAAGATATGATGCTATGTAATGCTGGGGGATGCGACGGATAATTTCGGGATGTGTCTTCACCAATTCATCGTAACGCTTTCTCGGATTATCTTTTATTCGGGATAGAAAAAGGTTAGCGTAATTATTCATCCGGTTCAACATTAATTTAAAAAATCCTTCTTTGAGCTCGGGATAATGATTTCCGAGTATTTCGAAACCGGCTCTGCTGAGTACAACAAGCTTTGATGGCTCGATACTTTCCAGGTTGAATTGACTTGGTTTCTCTTCTAAAAAACTTTCGATTGAAGATACAGCATTATTTTCAAAAAAGAATTGAAATGTAATATCTTTTCCGTCATTATTAAACCAAAGACGCAAACAACCTTTTTTTATGAAATAAATATTATTGGAAATATCCCCTTCACATAGTAAAGTTTTTTTAGTAGGTACTTCTGTTTCACGGAATAATTTCTTAAATTTATCCCGGTTAACCGGGTCTTGCTTTAGTCTTTCAATCAGGTCCTGATACATTATTGAATGAAAAAGATTAGATTAAATATATGAATTGTGTAAATTTCTTACAATATCATTCTAAAACAAAGAACTCCTGTAAAGAAAAAAGTAACGTAGAAAACAAGCTTGACTAAATTATTTTTCCTGCAAATGTTTGTTCGGATAAACAAAAGCCGTTGTGGTTTCTTTCGTTTTTATCGGCCTCACCTCAATTCTTGCGGTAGTACTGAAGGCAAATTCCGGATTTTGTTTTGCGATTTCCACAGCTTCGTCAATATCGTCGGCTAAGATATGATAATAACCAACCTGTACTTCACCGGTTTCGTTAAAATCTTTTTCTTTCCAATCTCCCGTTTTCCCCGAAATGATTTTGCCTTCCCTTACGAGTGGTTGAGCGGAAATTAGTTTACTGTCTTTTATCAGATTGTTAATATATAATTCACAACTTTTTAAAAACGATTGCTGATGTTCCTGCGACCAGTCTTTGTTGTGGTCAATTTTGTTACGGATAAGTAACATAAATTCTTTCATATTATAAATATTTAAAATTAAAAAACTCTGTATATTAAGGTTTAAAGAAAACTTTCAGAATCCTATTTGAAAATTATTAATAGAATTAAAACATAGTTGAACAATTTAAAGTTTTTATCTTTTTAGAAGAATGATTTTAATAGAAAATTAATTCGTTTTTTAAAAATGGAAAAGCCCGTGTTTATATAAACGACGGGCTTTTGTTTTCATTATTTTCTGTGCTTTTTCCTCCATTAAATCCCTAATGAACACTCAAACACTGCTACCAAAAGCAGTAAGTGATTCATTTATTTTTCTTTGTACCTTCACCTTTGCATGTACAGGTGTTACCTTCGGCAACATAAATTTTCATTCTTCCGGTGGAAACATCATATGTGGCACTGCCTCGTTTCGTACCACAGACTACACAAATAGTATGTTTTATCGGCGGGTCGGGAAGAACAAGAACAGTGATAGTACAGTTTAGCGAAGTATTATTCTGAATCGGTCCACCGTCAATACAATATTGCAAGTTAGGGCAATCATCACAGTTGACAATATCAAAAGTAACGTAATCATTCGGACTGTTTTTGATATTTCCGGTTTTTTGAAAAGTAAACGCCATAAATATTACGGCAGCGATGACGACAATTAATGAGATAATTGAAGTTTTTTTCATAAAGCTCTCCTTTTTAAAGTAAGCAAATGCTCACTAAGATTTTAATTTGTTAAAGATTGATTTAATTTGTACAACACAGAAAAATAATGAACTGAATTTTTATTTTTATTAGAAATTAATATTAATTCGTTTTGATTATTATTGTTAATAATTCATTTATCAGTTTGTTTTACGATTTACGAACCGGAGGTTATATACAAATATAGTTCGTTTATGGAAATTTGTTATATTATTCATTAATATCAAGTATAATATTTATTCCTTTTCAAAAGATAATATTATATGATAATATATTGTTTTATTAATATAATATTAATAAAAACGAAAGCTATTAGAAATGATAATAAAGCCAAAACGCAGTTCAGTATGCGTTAATATTAAGAAAAGATGGAATCTTACTGACATTATAAAGTAAATAACGAGGCGATTTTATACTTTTGTTATAAAACCGAACCGGATTCATAATATTTCTTTGCTTTTTTCGTGATAGATATGATGAAGGAGCTTTTTTCTTCTGTGTATTTTATTCTATCCGCCGGGTATTCATTTGATAACTTTCTTTTTAATTCATCATAACGCTTGCGTTCCTCGGGAAATTGTCTGAGGTAATCTCTGAAAAAGAGCCGGTCCCATAATTCAGAACCTGCTTCGACCATATGAATATGATGTGTGCGATAGCCCTTTGAATTGCGTTTAATGAACCAGTGATAATATGGCGGACCGTCATCACCAAAAGATGGGCGCCAGAATTGCTCGTAACCTTTAGCTTCCAATAAAGGTACGATTAGTTTTTTAGTTTCTTCTGAACTTGATACTTCAACTAAAATATCAATTATTGGTTTTGCGGAAAGTCCTTTGACAGCAGTACTTCCGAAATGTTCTATCCGTTTCACAATTTCGGATGGTAATATTTCTTTTAAATATCCGGCTTCATCATTAAACATTTTAATCCATCCTTTATCATAAGGAACAATTGAGATTTCTTCTTTTACCAGTTCTGCTATTCTTTTTTTTAACTTTTCATCCATAAATGTTTATTTTGTATTCCAATATAAGAGTTCTATAATAAGCATCGGATATTATATGAATTATCAGGAACATTTTTCTTAAAATACAAATTGAAAAAATTTATTACAATCTTAATAAACTTTTATATTAATGCATTGAAAAGAAAAATATACAAAGTTAATTTTAATTAAATATTTAATAAACAAAATATTAATTTTATGAACAAATGCATTTACTGCGGAAGCGAAAATCTGGAAAAGGAATTACCAATGCGGGGTTCAAAAAGCGCCGGGCATTTGCATTTTAATTACGCAAATGATGCAAAACTGGCGGCAATGTTCGCCGTGGAAAATGAAATTATTTTTGCGGATTTGTGCAACGATTGCGGAAGCATTACAAGATTCTATATAAAAGACACAAAAAGATTCTGGAATAAAAGTGTATAACGATATAAATTTATTATAAATATTTTTTCGTTTATAAAGATAACAATATCGGAGTTGTCGAAAAAATTTCCGGATTACTCTTAACCAAAATAGAATTGAAATTAAATTTCAGGGTTAATATCTTATATTAAATAACTATTTTCATTTAAAACTGATCATATAGGAAAAATGCCTGCCACTATTAAAATATCCGCATTTCTTATTACACTTGCTTTAATATTTTATTCATTGGGAATCTGGACTGAGAGATTTGCGCATTACCTGAAACCCCGTCACGTTATTGCTTTCTGGACAGGTTTGTTGTTCGATATTTTAGGTACATGGACTATGCATCGGATGGCTGACAGACCATTCAACATATTTGAGCCTCATACACTCACGGGACAGATTGCACTATGGCTGATGCTGGTTCATGCAATATGGGCTACCTGGGTAATCTGGAAGGGAAGCGAGAAAGCAAGAAAAGGTTTCCACAGATACAGCCTTTTTGTCTGGCTGGTCTGGCTGATTCCGTATTTCGGGGGTGTTTATATGGGAATGAGTAAATAAACTATCAGGATAAATATATAAATATTTATCCTGATAGTAAAAGAATCAAACAGTTTAACCAAAATTTTTTTTAATTTTGTTATTCAAAAAGAAAAAGACAAAAAAGTAAATCTATTTTTTTGAAACTTTTCCGTTTTCAAATTTCATATCTTTTTTGAATTCGAAATTCTTATCACTAACTTTCAAACCAATAAAAATTTTATGGTTTTTGAATAAAGGATTTTCTTTTATGATTTCCAATAAATCATTTGCAAGTATTTCTGATTCTTTCTTGGTATCTACAGGTTTTTTAATTTCCGTAGCTACAGTTGTCTGTAACGCTTTTAAATCCCCATAAACTACCGGTCTGAAATCAGCTTTTTCATCATTCATAATTTCCGACATAGACTTTTTACTTTCAAAGTCCAGTAAATCGGTTAAAGAAATCTTAGCGTTGTTACGATTTAGAAAATCTACGACTGCAAGCAGATGATTTAATTTCCATTCGAATTTTCCATCCATCATATATTTCAGGCTCGAATGTGGAATTTTAGTTTCTACTGCTATTCTGTAAGGTGTAATACCCCATCTTTCTTTCAAATACTTTACAATTTTCTTTAACCTTCTGATTAATTTTTCGTTGTTTAACATAATAGTTTGATTTTTAATTTTCTTTAAAATACTATTATTTTAATAAATAATCTAAATAAATAATTAATACTATGTTTATAGTTGACAATAAATCGATTATAGTTTAATCAGTAATCGGGATTGCTTTTTAAAAAACAATTATTATAAATATTAAAATAAATGACTAAAATGTTTAATTTTTGAATGTTATATTAAGTTTTTATAAGATTCGGGATGTAGCGTAGCCCGGTAGCGCGCTTCGTTCGGGAGTATTCAACAAAAGGATTTTAGATTTTTAAATAAAGCCCAGTAAATCAATAATTTACCGGGCTTATTTTTTAATTGAAATTTAGAGTTTGTGCTTTTTTTGTGCCAGTGTTATTCATGGTCTTGCTTTTCGTCGAACTTATCCATTTTTTTCCTCACGTCGTCTACTATCATAGAGGCGTAAAAAGATCTAGTGGTTTCAATTTCATCATGCGAGAGTAAGAAGGCTACATCCTGAATATTGAGACCTCTTGCATAATGCGTTGCAAAATTTCTTCTGAAAGTTTTTAGACTGAAAACAAATTTTTCTTTAATACCTAATTTCTTTTTCAGTCTCCGGAAACGACGCCCTAATCTTGGAACAGTATAATCCGGAAATATCAACTGTTCGCTATCGAGGTTCATAATGTACTTCATATTATCGGTTATGAAAGCGAAGAGTGATTGCGACATGGGCATGTTAAACTCTTTATTCGTCTTGGAAATTCTTAAATGTATTCTTCGTTCAGCAAAATTTATCTGTCCCACTTTGATTCTTAACAAATCATTAGGCCTTAATCCTGTCAAAAGTAGCATTGACAATATATTATAAAAAGTATCATCCGATTCTTTTGCAGTAGATAATATATCTTCAAGCATGTCCTTTCCGAATACAACAATAGTCTTCTTTGTCTTTCTGGGTAGTACTTCATTTGTAAATGGAGAGGTGAGTAAGCACTTATTCTTAACCAAAAACTGAAACAATACTTTTACATGGTCATAATAAGACCTTACGGTAATGATACTTAATTTCTGATCCATAAGTAATTTTACAAATCTTAAAGAATGCTCATAAGTTACCTTGCTAACCTTAATATTCCTTGGAACAAGTTTATAAAAATTGTTCATCGCAACCCAAAAACGTGTTTGATAACTTTTCGAAGTTAATTCCAGTTTGTATTTGTATATATCTGTAGCTTTCTCAATAGTAATGTCCTTAGTCGTATCATTAGAGAATCCCACTGATTTTAAAATATTTCTGATTTTCACTTCCTTGTTTTTTATTTCAATTCTTTCTTCAATTCCTTTTTTTATCAATTTTGCTTTTTCCATGTTTTCTTTCGTTGCTACAAGTTTTGTATTAAAAGTTTTTCTCTTCCCCAATACTCGGTATTGGATGTAAATTTTATCGTTCACAATATTAAAGTTTCCCAATTAATTACCTCCTTTGTTAATTTCTTCTAAAATTTTAGTTGCAATTGCATTTGCCTCTTCTTCCTCGATGAATTCATATTCTTTCACTTCCTGCTCAGCCTTTGATTGCATGTTGTAAACGAACTCTTGAAGACTTACATAAGGAATTTTTTCTTTCCCTTTTATGAGGATGATTTTAATTTCTCCATTATTTATAAGTCTGTTTAAAGTTTCATTACCTACTTTTAATATAGCCCTGGCTTTACGTTTTGACAGTAAAGATAATTCACCATATTGATTCGAAGAATATTTTTGTTGGATAGACCTCAACTTATCCATGTGGTTCACACCCTCGGTTT
>PNBM01000263.1 GCA_003135995.1 Ignavibacteriota bacterium
ATCTTGCTACAGATGCAAAAGGGGTCTTTAATCTGCATAAACAGAATGTTAGAATCATTGATCTTGCTTACCAAATACGCATGCATTTTCCGGATCTTATAATTGATAAGGATGACATTAAATTTGAAGACTCGCGTAATTACCGGGTCAGCAGCGAAAAAGCTCAAAAAATATTGAATTTCAAAAGCAGTTATCTGATAGACGATGGGATAGAAGAAATAAAAGAGCTATTAGAATCCAAACGGCTAAAAGATATTGATAATCCTCGCTATACAAATCAAAAATATTTATCTGTTTTTAATACGCATAATACCACCTTTGGAGGTTAACATGATAAAAGATGAACTAAAACCTTTTTTAATTGAAGGCGGTATGAATTATGATGATAGAGGAAATATTTCTTTTTTCAATGACTTTCAATTTAAGGGGATAAAGCGCTTCTACATAGTAGCAAATAACCAATCTAACTTTGTTCGTGCCTGGCACGCCCATCGTAAAGAAGCCAAATATGTAACTGTAATTCAAGGAGCAGCGGTGATTGCGGCAGTAAAAATAGATAACTGGGAGAAACCATCAAAGACCGCCGAAGTCTACCGACATGTTATTTCAGCCCAAAAACCCGCTATTTTATACATTCCACCTGGGTATGCAAATGGCTTCATGTCTCTTACAATAGATACGAAATTGATATTTTATTCCACATCTAGTTTAAAAGAAAGTAGCGAAGATGATATTCGTTATGATTCGAGATATTGGGATGCGTGNNGGATGCGTGGAAAATAGTTGAACGATAGGATATTAAAAAATATTTTATGAAAGTTGTAGTTCTCGGCGTTTCCGGTATGTTAGGTTCAACGGTACTAGATTTTCTATCTAGAGATACCTCATTGAATCTTATTGCAACAGTTCGGAGTAAAGAATTTTTTAATTCAATTAGACCGGCGGCATCGAATATTAAATGGCAGGTTCTTGATATTGAACGATGCAACAACCAGGAAATTTGTGATTTATTGGATGACACCCAATGGGTAATTAATTCGATCGGGATGATCAAACCCTATATCCATGATGATAATCAAGCGGAAATACTTAGAGCTATTATGGTTAACTCTATCTTCCCGCATAGATTGGCACAAGCTGCTGAACAACAGAATTGCCGGGTATTGCAAATAGCAACCGATTGTGTGTTTTCTGGGAATAAGGGCCTTTATCTTGAAAATGATTGTCACGATGCCTTAGATGTTTACGGCAAGACAAAAAGTTTGGGAGAAGTTTTTTCTGCCAATTTATTCAATTTACGTTGTTCTATCATCGGCCCGGAAATAAAAAGTCATACTTCATTAATGGATTGGTTCCTCAAACNNTAACGTCAACGGCTATACTAATCATGAATGGAATGGCGTAACAACACTGCACTTCGCCAAAATTTGTAATGGTATTATGCGAAACGAAATTTCATTTCCTCATATCCATCATTTAATTCCTGCTGATAAGGTTTCTAAGGTAGATCTACTAAGAACACTCGCCCAGGAGTATCACAGGGAAGATATTTCCATTGTTCCAATGGAAGCAAAAACAGCAGTCGACAGGACATTATCTACTTTAGATATCACTTTAAATAATGCAATATGGAAAGCGGCCGGATATAACAAGGCACCATCCATAGGACAAATGATAGCCGAATTAGCGGAATATAATCGATGATTTTTCTGAATCATTCGATTTAGATACGTATCATATGTCATTCAATAATGGCTAACGGAGTATATTTATGAAAGTTTTGACCATATTGGGTACCCGTCCTGAAATAATACGTTTAAGCCGTATTATCACTAAGTTAGATAAGCTTTGTGATCACGTTCTTGTACATACCGGGCAAAATTATAGCACAACATNNGCTATTTTTTGAACAATTGGCAGTACGTCAACCAGATTATTTTTTAGGAGTTCGCAGCACTACATTTGGCGAGCAAATCAGCAAAATCATGGTTGAGATCGAAAAAGTATTTCTGAAAGAGAAACCAGATAGATTTTTAGTGTTAGGAGATACCAATAGTTCTCTTGCTGCGGTGATTGCTAAACGTATGAAAATTCCTGTATATCATATGGAAGCAGGAAACCGCTGCTATGATAACCGCGTGCCTGAGGAAGTGAACCGGCGAATCATTGATCATAGCAGCGATATTCTATTACCGTACACAGAACGCAGCCGAGCTAATTTATTACGAGAAGGCATAGAAGGATATAGAATTTATGTGACTGGTAATCCTATTTATGAAGTAATTAATTATTATGAACCCCTGGTAAATCAATCAAACATCTTAACTAAATTGAAATTAGAGAGCAAAAATTATTTCCTGGTAACAATGCACAGAGAGGAAAACGTAGATATTGAAAGTCGGTGTCGCTCTTTGTTTACAAGCTTTGATCTACTTCAAAAACGCTACAAACTTCCAATAATTTGTAGCATTCATCCGAGAACAGCTAATAGAATGCATCTTTTCGGAATTAATATCGAAAATGACAATATCCATATTTGTGAACCTTTTGGTTTTTTTGATTTTCTCACTCTTGAACGAAATGCCTTTTGTGTTCTAAGTGATAGCGGTACCGTGCAGGAAGAATGCTGTATTTTTAAGGTCCCTAATGTCACTATACGAGATGTTACGGAACGGCCTGAAACAATCGAGTCGGGAAGTAATGTATTAAGCGGGGCCGATACTGAATCGGTATTAAGATGCGTTAACGTTGTATCAAATCAAAAACATGAATGGAATCCACCTCCAGAATATTTGATACCTGACGTTAGTAACACAGTGATTAATATTATTCTCGGTTATTACCACAATATATAGACTAACATGGACTGATTAATGAAGATTTTACAAGTCATTCCGTATTTTGTACCGGCATGGGATCGGGGAGGTCCTCTCAATGCTGCTTATCACATGTCAAAGGAATTAGTGAAAAGCGGACATGAGGTTACCGTTTACACAACGAATGTCCTTAACCGGAATAGTAAAATTAAAGAGATGTCGTCAATAATAGATGGAATTAAGGTAAAACGATTTACTAATCTAAGTAANNCTTTTTAGCATATAATCAGAATATATTTTTATCACCGGGGATGATCTTCGAAGTAAAAAAATCATTAAAAAACTTTGATGTTATACATATGCATGAATATCGTACTATGCAGAATGTAATAGCTCGACACTACGCTCTAAAATATGGCATTCCTTATGTTTTGCAAGCTCATGGTTCCCTTCCCATAATAATGGGTAAAACAGAACTAAAAAAATTTTATGATAATATCTGGGGACAAAAGATATTACAAGACGCCGCATATGTTATTGCCGTTACAAATGTTGAAGCCGAACAATTCAAAATGCTGGGCATAAAAGAAAACAAAATCAAGGTAATCCCTAATGGTATAGATCTTTCAGAGTATGTAAATTTACCACCAAAAGGTAATTTTAAAAGAAAACATGGTCTTACTGAAAATCAAGAAATTATCCTTTATCTTGGACGAATTCACAAAATAAAAGGACTTGACCTCTTAGTAAGAGCATTCAATATTGTTAAGAAGAGCGATAAGCAGGTAAAACTCGTCATTACCGGGCCTGATAATGGATATCTGACGGAATTAATGTCAACGATTCGTGATTTAGGAATTGAAGACCACGTCATAATTACAGGTCCTTTATATGGCCAAGACAAGATCGAAGCCTATGTAGATGCCGATGTATATGTTTTGCCTTCGATATATGAAACCTGTCCCATTAGTGTAATTGAAGCTTGCGCTTGTGGAACACCGGTAATTGTTACTGACCGCTGCGGCATAGCGAATATCATTGATAACCAGGCTGGGCTTGTGGTGCCCTATGATGAAACAATCTTAAGC
>PNBM01000125.1 GCA_003135995.1 Ignavibacteriota bacterium
AATAATTAATAATTTTTTCAAATATTTAAACTAATCAAAATAACATGAGAATAACTTTTTGCACTCTCGCCTCATTAATTGCCATTTTTTCAGTTTGTTTTATTTATGGCTGCTCTAATAATTCGGTTTCTACAGAACAGAAAAAAACAGCAACAGTGGATTCTATCTCAGTAACTGTTTCGAATGATTCTCTAACGGTTGCAATAAATGTTGTGGATACTACAATAGTCTATGCGAAATCATTTCAAACAGCATTCACAAAAGATTCAGTTGATTTATATACAAGTTTTCCGACATTATCTTCCGGAAATTGTTTCTTGGTATTAATGAAAACCGGAGTTCAACCGGGGAAATATGATACTGTATACACCAAATTAATAACCAGTGCTTCATCACCTTCAACAATCAGAGTTCCAAATAGTGTGAATGTTAGTTCTTTTGCGTTGAATTTGTCATCCTTTACAGGTTCAGCTTACATTCGTATAACGAATAAGAAATAAATATTTTAAGGAATCGAAATCGGATAATTTGTGTTCAATTTATTTTAAAGAGTAATATTAAAGGTAATCATTTTTTAATTTAATATTAATTAAAAAATTAAATTGAACGAAGTTAAAATAATAGCAGAATTATCTCATAACATTAAGGTTTTCAAGAGCCTGCTCGATGATTTGCCGCAAGAAATATTTCTATGGAAGCAAAATCCGGAAAAATGGTGTTTGCTCGAGATAGTATGTCATCTCTATGATGAGGAGAGGGAAGATTTTCGAGCAAGGGTAAGAAATATACTGGATAATCCGGAAATGCCTTTAAATTCAATAGATCCGGTGGGATGGGTGACGGAAAGAAATTATATTCAACGAAACTACGAAGAGGTATTGATAAAATTTCTTCAAGAAAGAAAACTATCAATAGATTGGTTAAATGGACTTATTAATCCGAAATGGGATAATATTCATAATCATCCTAAATTCGGAGAGTTATCTGCGAAAATGATTTTAGCGAACTGGCTTGCGCATGATTATTTACATTTCAGGCAGATTATAAAATTAAAATATGATTATTTGCATGCAGTTTCGGGAGAGAATCTTTCATATGCGGGGGACTGGTAGAGCAATGTTAAATGTTAANNGTTAAATGTTAAATGTTAAAGCTTAGAACTCTAAGTTAAATTCTCAATTCCAAATCAAGTTCAGTAATGATTTTTTTTGGGTTTATTTTAAATAATAATTTTATTTACCAAAAATTCTTTTACTTTCTGAAATGCTTTGCCCCGATGAGATACTGAATTTTTTTCTTCATCGGTCATTTCAGCATAGGTTTTATCAAATCCATCCGGAACAAAAACAGGGTCATAGCCGAAACCATTATTCCCACGGTTTTCGGATATTATTTTTCCGTTCATAATGCCATCAAAGAAAAAATATTCATCCTTGAAAATATAATAGCAAACTATTGTTTTGAAATGGGCATAACGATTCAAATCGGGAATTTCTTTCAGGTTTAATAATAATTTTTTACAATTACTTTCATACGTTGCATTTTCGCCTGAATATCTCGATGAATATACACCAGGTTCACCATTAAGCGCATCGACGAAAAGACCTGTGTCATCAGCAAGTGTGGGCAAATGCGAAATTTTATAAATTTCTTCGGCTTTCTTCAATGCATTTCCATTTAAAGTATCTTTATCTTCTTCGACTTCGACATTCAGATTTAAATCATTTAAGGTCAGAAGTTCAAGATTAATGAGATTCAGAATATTTTTTATTTCATTTACTTTGTGTTTATTATTTGTAGCTAATAAAATTTTCATATTTTCTTATGATTATTTGTAGGTTGTAATTCGTCTTTATATTGTAACTGATACAGTTTATAATACAAACCTTCTTTCAGGAGTAATTCCTGATGTGTTCCTATTTCTTTTATTTCCCCTTTATGCAGGACAATTATTTTATCGCATCTTTGAATAGTAGAAAGACGATGAGCAATGATAATCGATGTTCTGCCTTCAATCAATTTTTTAATTGCTTCCTGAATGAGCATTTCTGTTTCTGTATCCACGCTTGAAGTAGCTTCATCGAGAATGAGTATTTTAGGGTTATAAGCCAATGCTCTTGCAAAGGAAATCAATTGTTTTTGTCCGACAGATAAAGTATTACCCCTTTCATTTATTTTATGATTTACAGATAAAGGAAGAGTATTAATAAAATCTTCGAGTCCGGCATTTCTAATTGATTCATCTATGACTTCACTTGTTATCAAATCGTTACCAAGGTCGATATTGGATTTTATATCGCCCGAAAAAAGAAAAACATCCTGCAAAACAATTGCAATATTTTTTCTTAAATCTTTTTGGATTAAATTTCTTAAATCTACTCCATCAAGTTTAATTTCGCCTTTAGTTACATCATAAAATCTGCAAAGTAAATTAATTATCGTACTTTTGCCGGCGCCTGTTGCTCCGACGAATGCGATTTTTTCACCTTCTTTAATTTNNTCTTCATTATTATAAGCGAACCAAACATTATTAAATTCGATGTTTCCTTTAACTTCATTAATTACTACAGGTTTTTCAGGGTCAAGAATCGGAGATTTCTGGTCGAGAAGTTCGAAAATCCTTTCACTTGAAGCCATAGCCGTCTGCAGAATATTATATTTTTCAGATAAATCACGGATAGGTCTGAAAAACATTTCTGTAAATTGAACAAAGGAAATAATAACTCCGACAGATATTGTTTTTTGTAAAACCTGACCGCCACCGTACCAAATTATAAGACCAACTGCGATTGCACCGAGCAATTCAACGACCGGAAAAAATATTGCATAATAAAAGATACTCCTGATATTCTGGTCTGTATGCGCACGGTTAATCTCTTCAAATTCACGAATTGTAGATTTTTCTTTTACAAAATACTGGACTACAGATATTCCTGTAATATGTTCCTGTATATAAGTATTTAATTTAGCAATAAGTACCCTGATTTTTCTATAAGAATCCCTTACTTTTTTTCTAAATATTGCCGTAGCATATATTAAAACAGGTAAAACACTAAGGGTTACAAGAGAAAGTTTATAATCGAGTGTAAACATGAAATACAGTATCCATACAATCGTAAATATATCACCGNNAATACATCGATATCGTTAGTAACTCTCGTAACGAGTCTTCCAATCGGATTATTATCGAAAAATTGCAAATGTAAATTAATGATATGATTATAGACTTTTTTCCTCAGGTCAAAAATTATTTTCTGACCAATCCAGCTTGTAAGATAAGTCATAACATATTGAATTAATCCCTGGACAATCAATGTGGCAAAAAGTATAATCACGATTAACTGCAAACCCGGAATATCCTTATGTAGTATTTTATCATCGATGGCAATAGGTGTCAGCCTTGGTCTGACCGCAGCGAGTGCGGATATGCTTATAGTCAAAGCTGTAGCAATGGCAATTTGCAATTTATAAGGCTTGAAATAAGTAAGCAATCTTTTCAGTATTTGCGAATCAATTGCTTTTCCCAGCGCATCTTCTTCTTTTTTATATTTTGTTTTATTTTCCGGCATTAAGCTTCTTTTATTTCCTCTTCCAACAATTGTTTTAAATAAATATTATAATAAATTCCTCCGAGATTTATCAATTCATTGTGAGTTCCTTCTTCTTTAATATTGCGGTTACTCAGTACAATAATATTATCCGCATTTTGTATTGTAGATATCCTGTGGGAAATTATGATACTTGTTCTTGTCTCCATAATTTTCTTTAATCCCTGGAGAATTTCTTCTTCCGTATGAGTATCTACCGAAGAAAGAGAATCATCGAGAATCAAAATTTTTGGTTTTAAATAAACTGCTCTTGCAATAGAAGTTCTTTGTTTTTGACCTCCGGAAAGTTGGGCGGGAAATTTGTCGGCTTGTTCCGCAATTCCAAAACGGCGCAAAAGTTCCATGGCTTTCGCGCGACGTTCTT
>PNBM01000040.1 GCA_003135995.1 Ignavibacteriota bacterium
AATTAACATTTATAATTTAACATTTACAATTGAATATGCTACCATTCAAGACTATCTTCGAGTTTTATTTCTTCAATGTCATCTTCACTTAATCCGTGCCAGCGGCAACCTTTCTTTGAGCAAATGTAAAAATCAATTAATTTTGACCTCGCACTAATTGCAATCATAGCTACAGGTGACCCGCATTTTTCACAATTTTTGTCATCAAGCATTAAGCTTTCATCGCAATGGAAGCATTTGATATCAACTACAGGTTTACCTTCTGCAAGGAAGACAGTCGATTTTGAAGAAAACACATTTAAATAAGGACTTAACATTACATACCCGGATTCTTCAGCGTTATTTACAATTTTCAATTTAAGCATATCACTATCTATCAGACTCCTTTTGCAATGAGGACAATACGCTGATAGAAAAGTACCGGTCTCAATTATTTCTTTATTTTCATCTTTAACAGGTTCAGGTATTACTTCGACTGATTCTTTTTCCTCTCTTTTGTCGACATAACCATATTCCTGGTAAAATTTTGCGAGTGCCATCGACAAATCTTCAAATTCAATCACATGGTTTTTACATCCTGCTCTTGTACACACACTTACTCTGCCACCCATATCGAGATAAAATGGTGCCATAGGTGCCTTACATACTTTGCACTCGATGTCACTATTCAAATCAAAATGACAATGCGGGCAGCTAAACTCTGCAATGTCATTGTTTGGACAATCCACGTCGCATATGTAATTGTAACTTCCATAGATTGAACTTAAATTAATTGCCCCGTTTTTATCTGCTATTTTAATACTCAGTTTTATACTCGGTTCATTGTCGACAGGATGTTCTTCGTCCATAAAAGATACGCCGCATATAGGACACTTTACGTTTAAAGAAACGAAATTATACATAATATAAACTCCTTATTGTGAAGCGGTTAAAGGATAAGATTTTTAAATATTTTATTGCCAATTTATTACTTCGTTCTCGATTGTGAGACGATATTATTAAGTACAAATATAGTCAAAATGGATAAAAACTGATATACTAAAATATATAAAAAGATAAGAAAATCCGATTAAAAAGGTCGTAAATGATAAATGAAGGCAGAATAATTTTCTCTTAGTCTCAATCCCGGTTAAAAATGCAAATAGCAGATGTGAAATTCTGTTCGAATTGTTAAATCAAGCCGGTTCTTTTTGAAGCTTTCTTATCTTTTCAATAGAAAGCAAAATAACTTCATTAGTAGCAGGCAAAGAAAAATCGGGTTCAAATTCATGATTTCCAACCGCAGATATTGCATCTTTTATTGCAAGCCATACGGAAAATGCAAGCATTAACGGCGGCTCTCCGACAGCTTTACTTTTGCGAATTGTATTTTCATTCGGATATCCTTCAAGCAATTCAATTCGAAAATCCTCAGGAATATCCTGTATTGTCGGAATTTTATAAGTATCCGGGGAATGATTCAAAAGATGACCATCAGAATCCCATTTAATGTCTTCAGTTGTTACCCAGCCCGTGCCCTGAATAAACCCGCCGATAACCTGCCCTTTATCAATTCCTTTGTTCAGCGTGTCTCCAGCATCATGCAATATATCCGTTCGTAATATTTTATTATAACCTGTTAAAGTATCAACGATAACTTCCGATACAGCCATACCGTATGCAAAATAATGAAATGGTTTTCCCTGACCTTTTTCACGGTCAAATCCAATATTCGGAGTTTTATAATAACCTGTTGAACTCAAACTTATTTGATTAAGATATGCATTCGAAATAAGCTCATTAAAAGAAATTTTTCTTTCGGGAATTTTTATATCATACACAAAATTATTTTCGAATTTAATATTATGTTTTTTCGAACATATACCTTCATATTTTTTCCTGAATTCATCAACAACAAATTCTGACAAACGGGATTTAATCGTTTCTATTGCATTCTTCACTGCCATTCCATTTAAATCAGAACCCGAAGATGCCGCCGTCGCAGAAGTATTCGGAATTTTAGATGTATTCGTAGCGTTAACTTTAATTTTGACTAACTTAATTCCTAATTCCTTCGATGTAATTTTTAATATCTTAGTATTTAATCCCTGTCCCATTTCTGTTCCGCCGTGATTGACAAGCACTGTGCCGTCTTTATATATATTTACCAGCGCTCCCGCCTGATTTAAAAATGATGTCGTAAATGAAATTCCGAATTTTACCGGAGTAATTGCCATTCCCTTTTTATAAAATTCATTTGATTTATTGAATTCGTTTATCTCTTCGCGTCTTTTGATATAATCGGATGATTTAATAAGTTTATCAAATAAAATAAAGAGGCGGTTGTTTTCAATACACTGTCCGTAAGGAGAAATATTATTATTTTCGATTTTATAAAAATTCTTATATCTGATTTCTGCAGAATCCATTTTTAGATAACGGGCAATTTTATCAATCGCTGTCTCGATGACGGCAATAGCCTGAGGACCCCCGAATCCACGCATTGCAACGTTTGACGGCATGTTAGTTTTATAAGCTCTGCCAATTATTTTGATATTCGGAATGAAATATGAATTATCAGCATGCAGCATTGCACGCTCGAGAATAGCCATAGACAAATCTGTTGCAGAGCCCGCATCACTGTTGAGTTCTACGCTGTAAGCATTAATAATTCCTTCATCATTAAAACCTACTTTGTATTTTGAAAGAAATCTGTGCCGCTTTCCTGTGATAATCTGGTCATCATCACGGAATAAATGAATCTTTACGGGTCTTTTAGTTGCATTACATAAAAGAGCACACCATGCAGCAATATGATTGGCTTCTGTTTCTTTTCCGCCAAATGCACCGCCGATTCTTTTGACTTCCACTTCAACGTCTTTAGAAGAGATTCCAAGGACTTCGGCAATTATAGCTTGCGTTTCACTTGGATGCTGTGTTGAACTGTAAGCTTTTATTTCATTGCCCTCACCCGGAATGCAAAGGCAGATTTGGGTTTCAAGGTACCAATGTTCCTGGGCACCTGTTTTTAAAGTTCCTTCGATAATATGCGCTGAATCTTCAAATCCCTTTTGTAAATTCCCTCTCTCAATTTTTCTTTTAGGAGCCAGTAAATTATATTTTTCAATCGCAGATTCAATACTAAGAATAGCTTCAAGCGGTTCGTATTTAATTTCAATGAGTTTTTCTGCTTCGATTGCTATTTCTTTTGAATCTGCAGCAATAAGCAGAATAGCCTGACCTATGGATGTAACTTCATTTTCAACCATGCACAACTCATCGTGAATAATAGGTCCCATCTGGTTAATCCCGGGAATTTCTTTATAGCTTAATATAGAATGAACACCTTTTAATTTCACTGCATCGGAAAAATCTATTTCCAATATTTTAGCGTGAGCATGTTTGCTGTATATAACATGACCTATTAACAGATTTTCGCTAACCGGCATATCATTAATAAATACTGCTTCTCCCGTACAATGTAATATGGCACTTTCGTGTTCTTGCATATTTTTTTAAACTAATTTTAATATCCCGTTATTAATTTGCAAATCATTAAAAAACTTCATTAATAAATTTTTTGCAGCGACTCTTCTGAATTCCGATTCTGCTCTTGCATCCGACAGTGGTTCGAATTCATTATAAATTAATTCCATTGCTACCTCTATATTTGTTCTGCTCCATTTTTTTTTCAATAAATATGTTTCGGCAGTTTTAGCCCGCTTTGTTATTTCCGCCATTCCTCCATATGCCATACAAATATCTTTCACGATTTCATTTTCTACCGATACTCTGAATGCTGAACTGACAGTGGAAATATCAAGGTCTTTTCTCTTTGATACTTTGTATGTTTTTATTTTTGACTTTTCGTTCAGTTTAGGAATAAATACAGAAGTTATAATTTCATCTTTTCTTAAATCTGTTTTTCTGTATCCTTTAATATATTCTTCAATAGAAACATCCCTGCGGCTTTCAGCCGATTGCAAAATGACTTTTGCACCATAAGCAATAAGTACCGGAAGTGTATCGCCTATAGGCGAAGCTGAGCCAATGTTTCCGCCTATTGTAGCTAAATTCCTGATTTGCAATGAACCGAAAACTTTTAAAATATCGTATAATGGTTTTAATTTTTTCTCAGAATAATTTTTAAGCGCCTCAAGGCTTAATCCGCTTCCAAAATAATATCCATCATCGTTTTCTTCAAATCTTTTTAATTCATCAATTGCGGATAAATCTATAATATCTTTTAATAATTCGTTATTTTTTGTTTGCCTTAGCGCTATATCCGATGCACCGTTTATTAAAATTGCATCCGGATAATTTTTCCTTAATAAAAGCGCATCATCTAAATTAAATGGCTTAAAATAGCATTGATTGTTTGTTATTAATGAAATTGTCTTCTTATCTTTATTTATTTCTTTTAATAGTTTTACTATCTGAGTTTCTTTTTCTGAAAAATGGTCGGCACCGTCATTCTGACATGCCATCAATGCTGAATACAGAATAAACTGATAACCTGTACACCTGCATAGATTTCCGCTCAAAGCATCTTCAACAATTCCTTTTGAAGGATTGTTGTGATTTTTATAAAGTGCGAAGAGTGACATAATAAATCCGGGCGTGCAATATCCGCATTGACTTCCGAAACATTCCACCATTGCACTTTGAACGGGGTGAAGTTCACCTTTATTTTTAAGATTTTCAACTGTGATAATTTGCTTGCCGTGTATCATAGGAAGAAAGACAAGACAGGAATCAACAGCTTTGTATGAGATTTTATTTCCATCAAGTTCGCCCAAAGCTACTGTGCACGCACCACAATCACCTTCGGCACAGCCCTCTTTGACACCCTTGTGGTCACTTAAATCTCTCAGATAATTTAGAACTGTAGTTGTCGGTTTATATTTTAAATCCCGGCTGAAATCAAGTTCTATTATTTTATCATCAAGTACAAATTTTACAGAATTATTCATATCAGAAAATCAAATATAATTAATTTAAATATACGAAATGTAAATTAAAATGTGAAATGGTATGTTAATACTCCTTCCCAATCTTAATTGGGAAGGAGTATTATAAGTTGACTATTCTATTTTCGTTGCCGTTAATTTTCTGCCTTTTGTTTCAGGGAAAGTCCATATCCATGCGCCCGTAAGCAATGCAAAAAGTGCTGCAATTGAAATTCCGCTGCCCAATCCGTAATTAACTGCTACAATCGAAATAATTACCGGTGTAAAAAATTGAATTCCCCTTGCAAGGTTGAAAGCTGTTCCCATTGCCGTGCTCCTGATTTTCGTCGGAAACAGTTCCGAGAATAAAGGTCCGTAACCTCCAAACATTCCCGTACCAAATCCAACGAGAAACATGCATACAAGAATTAAATTCTGATATACAATTATATACTCCCATAAAGTAGTTATCATAACTAAACCTAATGCCATGATTACAGAGTAAATAGAATACGCTGGTCTTCTTCCGAGTTTATCGGCTATGAAACCGAAAGTGAAATAACCGATAAAACCTCCGGATTGTGTAACAAGCATAAACAATGCTGACTTTGCAATTGAAAATTGACGCTGTTCATGTAAATAACCCGGCATCCATGAATAAGTGAACCAATAAGCAGACATATCAAAAATTGCTAAAACCAATGCAAGTATAAAATATTTTCTATATTCAGTCGAAAATAAAAGTCCGAATTTATTTCTTCTTTCCTGTGCAATTTCTTCGTGTGTAAGTCTGTTCTCTTTTATCAATCTGTTTCTTTCTTCCCACAAATCCGATTCAGGTAAATGTTTTCTGATTAGAATAACCAAAATAGCCGGAAGTATTGAAATAAAAAAACAATATCTCCATCCAATTACGGGAGCTATATATCCTCCGATTACAGACGCGAGCGCAATTCCAAGCGGGGCGCCTGTTTGCATGAACGCTCCATACCTGCCACGCGCTTTCGCCGGAAAAGTCTCACCGATATAGGTTTGCCCTGTCCCCCATTCTCCGCCAACTCCAAGCCCTGTTATTATTCTGAAAATCAGCAGAAAAAATATGCTATAAGAAAATCCGCTCAGGAATGTTCCAATGCTGTATGTAAATATAGTCCACTGCAAAACTCTTTTCCTTCCGTATTTATCCGCTAAAAATCCGAATACCACTCCGCCAATCGCCGTAGCGGCGAGAGAAGCACCGAGCACAAAGGAAACTTCAACATCAGTAAAATGCAATTCCTTTTTAATAGGTATCATCAAAAAAGTATAGAGTATTAAATCATAAAAATCGAATACCCAACCTGCCCAACTCATAAATAATATTTTGTAGTGTGCCTTAGTTGGTTTTTCATGTTCACTTAAAAGTAATGACATGGTTTTGGTAAATTATTTTTATAAAGATTTCTTTTGATTATCTTTTTCAAATGAATAAGGACAAGCGACAAAGTGTTCCGCTTCTGCGATTTCTAATTTCGGAATGAACTTTGAACATTCCTCCCTTGCTATAGGACATCTGGTTCTGAATACACATCCCTCGGGTTTGTTAATTGGATTCGGTACTTCACCTTTTAAAATTATCCTTCCTTTTTTAGAACCTTCAACATTCGGTTCCGGGATGGAAGATATCAGAGCTTTGCTATAAGGATGCAATGGATTAAAATATACATCATCTGAATTTCCTGTTTCTACAATTTTGCCGAGATACATTATTGCTATTCTTGTACTCAAATGCCTCACTACCGAAAGGTCATGCGCAATAAATAATAAACTTAAATTGAATTCATCATGAAGTTCCTGAAGTAAATTAATTATTTGCGCCTGAATCGATACATCCAGTGCTGATACAGGTTCATCGGCAATAATAAGTTTCGGATTAGTTATCAACGGCCGTGCAATTCCAATTCTTTGTCTCTGTCCGCCTGAAAATTCATGAGAAAAATTTTTTGCAAGTTCTTTTTGCAGACCGACTCTTTCCATCATATCAAAAACCAATTCACGCCTTTTTGATTTATTTAATTTAGTATGATACAGTAACGGCTCTTCGATTATTTGCTCAACAGACAAACGGGAGTTAAGTGATGAATACGGGTCCTGAAATATTATTTGTATATCACCGCGATATTTTCTCATTTCATTTGACTTAAGCTTTACAATATCAATTTCACCGTCATCGGTTTTAAGAAATATTTCTCCTTTGATTTCAGTGTTATGAAAATTAAATTTTAGAATATTAATAATTGCTTTTGCAACAGTGGATTTACCGCAGCCGGATTCTCCTACAAGACCTAATGTTTCGCCTTTTTTAATTTCAAGATTAATATTTTCAACCGCTCCGATATTTTTTGTTTTTCTTAAAAATATCCCGCTGTGAACAGGAAAATTCACCGATAGATTTTTTATTTCGAGTATGTTGTCGTCTTTCATATTTAAAATATCAAAGCAATAATTATTTATTAATATAAATGACACCTGATTTTGTGCCCATTTTCCAATTTCTTTAATTCAGGTTCAACTTCAAAACATTTGTCAAATGCCTTATTACACCTCGTACAGAACTTACAGCCTTTCGGTAAGTCAAGAATATGAGGAATTGTTCCGTCAATTGCTTTAAGTTTCGTATGAGTTTTTTTGTTTGAATCCGGAATTGATTCAAGCAAACCAATTGTATAAGGATGTTTCGGATTAGAAAAAATTGTTTTAACATCCGCTATTTCCTGTATTTTCCCTCCGTACATTACTATGACCCTGTTACACATTTCAGCAATGACTCCAAGGTTGTGAGTGATTAACAATATTGCAGATTCTTTTCTATCGTTTTTTATTTTCAGCATCAAATCTATAATCTGTGCCTGTATCGTAACATCAAGGGCAGTTGTAGGTTCATCAGCTATTAATAATGATGGATTACATGCTAATGCCATAGCAATCATTACACGCTGTCTCATCCCTCCGCTAAACTGATGAGGATATTCTTTAATCCTGTTTTCTGCATCGGGGATTCCAGCCAGATTAAGTAAATCGATTGCTCTTGCAAACGAGTCTTTATGCGATATTTTATTATGTTGAAATATCGCTTCAGTTATTTGAGCAGAAATTCTTAACACCGGATTTAAAGAAGTCATAGGTTCCTGAAAAATCATAGAGATTTCGGCACCACGATATTTTTTCAATTCATCATAACTTAACTTTAGAATATCTACACCTTTGTAAATAATTTCGCCGCCTGCTATTTTTCCCGGTGGGTCAGGTATCAATCTTGTAATGGAATATGCAGTAACAGATTTACCGGCACCCGATTCACCGACGATTCCCAGAACTTCACCTTCAAAAATATCAAAACTTACATCATCAACTGCTTTTGCAGGAATTTTATTTTTTAATTTTATATCCGATTCATAAAATGATTTCAACTCGGAATCTTTTTCGTAATCATATTTATTTCTATTCCCGGAGTTATCCAGAAAGAAATACGTTTTAAGATTCTTTATTTCTAATATTTTTCTGTCCATCGGATAAATTAATAAATAAGTTTTTTTATCTTAATCTCGAATAAACTTTCGGGTCAAAAGCTTCTCTTGCTGCTTCGCCAATAAACACAATTAAAATTAATGTAACGAACTGCGCCCCGAGTGGAAAAGCGACAAGCCACCAGTTCGAAATATTTTCCATTCCCTGCTGAATTAACTGTCCCCAGCTTGGTGTCGGAGGCGGAAGTCCGAAGCCAAGATAATCGAGCGCAACAAGCGCTGATATGTTCCCAACAATTGCAAAAGGTAAAAAAGAAATAATAGGAGTTAAAGAATTCGGAAGAATATGTTTAAAAATTATTTTGGAATTTGACGCGCCCATTGCCACAGCTGCCGTGACATAATCGCGTGATTTTTCCCTGTAAAATTCTCCCCGGATATAATATGTAATCAAATACCAGTCAAACAAAGAAAGAATAATAATAAGCATCAAAAAACNNGAACAATAATAATTACAAATAGAAAAGGAAGTGTCGACCATATTTCTATAAATCTCTGGAAGACAATATCCACCCATCCTCCGTAAAATCCAAGTATCGCCCCGATGATTGTTCCTATTAAATAAGAAATAAAAGCAACTGCAAGAGCAAAAGAAATCGAAATATTAAAACCATAAACTAATCTTGAAAAAACGTCTCTCGCACTTCCGTCTGTTCCGAGAATATGCAGTGACGTAGGAGCGTGTGGAGGATTTCCTTCCGTTTCATCGAGTAAATTTTCATTAGGTCCGTACGGATAAACCGGCATCAGCACCCAGTTACCGGAGTTTTCTTCTTTAAATTTTTTCTTTAAAATTCTATAATTTGCTTCTCCGTAATTATTTTGATTAAATTCCGAAGCATAATGCATTTTAAATACAGGAAAGAAATAATCTCCGTTATATTTTACAATCAAAGCATCCCTTCCTATAAAAACAGGAAGGATAAATGAAATTAAATATAAAAAGAGAATTATTATAAAAGAATAATAGCCGCGCTTCAGATTTTTGAATTTTCTCCAGCGTTTTTTAAAAAGTGATAACGATATTTTTTTTCCTGTATTAATATTATTTAAATTTTATTCTCGGGTCTGCGATTGCATAAATAATGTCCGAAAAAATATTTCCTAAGAGCATTAGTAAACTCGAAATTACAAGAATTCCCATTATTACGGGATAATCACGATTTATAATAGAATTATATCCGAGCAATCCCATTCCCTGTATATTAAAAACTTTTTCAATTAAAAAACTTCCCGCTAAGATCAGGCTTAAAAAATGTCCGAGCCCTGTTGAAATCGGGATTAATGAATTTCTCAAAGCGTGATTTAATATAACCCTCTTCTCCGATAATCCTTTTGCAAAAGCTGTTCTGATATAATCCTGACTTAAATTTTCTATTACGGAATTTTTTGTTAATATTGTTAAAGTTGCAAAATTACTGATTACGTAAGCTGTAACGGGTAAGATTGTATGATACAACTGGTCGAATATTTTTTGAAAAAAACTCATCGCTTCGAAATCATCAGACCTGAATCCTCCGAGCGGGAATACATTCCAGAAACTTCCGCCTCCGAATAAAATTAAAAGCAAAGCTCCGAAAGCCCAGCCAGGCGTGGAATATCCTATGAATACAATAACTGAAGATACAAAATCAAACTTAGAACCGTTCCTGACAGCCTTCAATACTCCAAGAGGTACACATACAATATAAGTCAGAATAAAACCTATCATGCCGAAATATATTGAAACAGGAAATCGTGAGAATATTAATTTAAGAACCGGTTCGGAATAAACGTAAGAATTTCCAAAATTGAATTTAAGCAAATTTCCAAGCCAGATTATATAACGTGTAGTGATTGGCTTATCGAATCCATAAAATTCTTTTATTTCTTTAAGTGCAGATTCCGGAATATTGTTGGTAATATTTCCTGAACGCGAGCTGACTTCCCCTCCGAAATTGCTTCCATAACGGAATTTCATTAATTCTATTTCAAGAGGACCTCCCGGTACTATTTGTAAAATAAAAAATGTAATAATTGTAATTCCGAGAAATGTTGGTATTATCAAAAGAAGTCTTCTTATAAAATAGCTCGTCATTTATAATTCATTTTTGCTATTAAAGGATATACGCGGCAGTAAGTTTTTATTTACTGTCGCAAAAATTATTTATTTTTTCAATAGTTGCTCTTCTTTTTCTTTTATCTGAATCCAGAATTTATTATCGATTTCGGTTATTGGTAAGCTTTTGGTTTTATCTGCGAACGCTACATCATATTCAGCCGCTCTTTCAGGGTCGTTCCACCAGTATGATAAAATAGATTTATAATCTTCAATTCGTTCCATCATACAATCCGGATAACCGAATTTATTCTGGAATGCAATTCTCTGGTAATTAGGAGTCCACTGGAATATATAATCAAAATGATTACAGGCTATGAAATCTAATTCCCTGATAATTTTTATTCTTTCATTTTTATCAAATGTTATTGCATATTTGTCAATGAGTTCATCTATTTTCGGGTCTTTCAAACCATCCCAGTTCGAAGTATTTTTTTCGTCAGCAAGCTTTGAATACATATATGTCCCGGGGTTTGGAATAAGTTGATTCTCCCATGCGGCAGGTAAAATCATAAAGTTAAATTCATTACCTAATTTTATTATCGTAGGTAAATCGATTTCTTTAAGATTCAGCTTTATCCCAACGTTTTTTAAATCTTCCTGGAATATGGTGAGATACCTGTCCATTCCTTTCTGAAAAGGTAATTCAACCTCAAATATTTTTCCGTTTTTAACGAGGTAACCATCGGAATTTTTTTCTGACCAGCCTGCTTCTTTTAATAATGCAATAGCAGAGTCGGGTTTAAAACTTAAATTCGGATTTGAAGGATTTTCATAAATACTATTTGGAAAAAATGATTTAATCATCGAATATGAATTGAAAAAGAATTTCTGATTGAATATATCCCTGTTAAATAAATATATAAATGCTTTCCTTATTTTAACATCGTCAAACGGTGCTTTTCTTGTATTAAACACTATTCCCTGCAAATTTGTAGGACATTCGTTGAATATTCTNNAGACCTCTCTTTAAATCTTCATTATCAAGTTTTTCATTCCAAGTCGAAGCACTTCTGACACTAAGAATATCAATTTCACCTTTTTTAAATTTTTCAAGTTCGAGTGCGGGGTCCTGTACTATTTCAAATCTGACTAAATCAAAATTGTTAAGACCTTTATTTAACTTGTTATTTTCCGCCCAATAATCACTTCTTCTTCTAATCATAAGTGATT
>PNBM01000318.1:0-164 GCA_003135995.1 Ignavibacteriota bacterium
ATATTTCCATTGCCACCACTTTAGCCATTTCTCAATGTCATCCTGGTTTTCTGGATATACCCTTTTATAAAGTTCAAAAAGTCCTTTCTCATCTCCATCATGATAAGTTCTTGATTTCCATTTTTGTTCCATTTTTAGCTTCCTTTTCGTATTAGGGGCTTTAT
>PNBM01000318.1:241-2510 GCA_003135995.1 Ignavibacteriota bacterium
GCAACGGCATATTTGCTAAAATTGGGTGATTCACAGTATGAGCTCCAAAAACTATACCATTACTGTTCATCTCTCTTACGTTATCCCAAGAAAGAATAAGCTCTTTACCTAAACCCGTTGGAATATCTACATCCGCAATTACTTTTAACTTGTCAATTAAAAAGTTTTTTTTATCTTCGGCAATTTGCTTAAGTCCCTCAATTATTTTCGCTAATACGCTATTTTCTGTACCAGCTTGCAAGGAAAATTNNCAGGAACATGATATTTTTTTAGTATAGGGTAAGCATATTGGTAATTATCCAGATAGCCATCGTCAAAAGTAAACGCGGCTGCTTTTTCAGGGAAACGCCTTCCTTGCTTGATATATTCTGTTAATTCATCGAGCGATAATATTTCATAGTTTCGACAAAAATATTGTATTTGTTCCTCAAATACCTCAGGGTTAATTGAACCAAGTGACCAATTATCTTTTTTAGGGCAAACCCTGTGATACATCATAATAACCACTTGCGATTTTGTTAACCGCCTCCTGCAAAACGCATAAAGGTCTAAAATTCCGATATTATTAATTGTGTGAGCGATTTTAATCTTTGTTTCCATGTGTTTACCTGCTACTATACCAATACAATTTTATTATGCTTAAACCCCCGACCATACGGTCTGGGAAGTAATAACAAACTGAACCAGTCTCCACCCAAGGAACATTATTTTGAAATAGTTTAGTTTATTTTTTGACAAGAACATTTTTATAAATATCGAAAGTCTGTTTTCCAATATTTTTCCATGAAAAATCCTCTTTTAACTTTATGAAGGCATTTTCCCCCATTTCTTTGCGCAGTTTGTCATCATTTAGGATAATAATGATTGCCTCTGCTAAAGCTCGTGAATCACGTGGCGGAACGATAAGCCCTGTTTTTCCATCATCTACAACCTCAGGGATACTACCTACGTTTGTTACGACAACCGGTTTTTTGAAACTATAAGCAGTTGGTATCACACCGCTCTGGGAAGCTTCGACATAGGGTAAAACAACGACACTGCTTCGCTGAAACAATTCTGCGCCGTCCTTATATGAAATAAGATGGTTGTAGATTATAAAGTGTTCTTTCCTGGTGCCTATCATATTATCATATTTTTCGAAATTTTCACCTTGTCCGGCAATAATAATCTTACATCCAGGCACTTTTTCGGTAATCATTGGTTCGGATTTGATCAGGTATTCCAATCCTTTGTATTCGTATATTCTTCCAAAAAAGAGAATTGAATTCTTATCTTCAGTAATTTCCGGTCTTTCAAAAACTTTAAATGGAGCAACTTCATGTTCTCCTATATGTACTGAATATACTTTTTCAGCGGGTAATCGATACTTAATTATCATCTGTTCCCGCAATTTTTTTCCATGAACAATTATCGCGTTAGAGTACTTACGCATTACAAACCGGGCAATTGTAACTAGGTAAGGGTGTTTTTCACCGAGATGAGGGCTAACGTCATGGTATGTTATTACTGTCGGAATACATAAAAATCTGCAATATAAGAACAGCATAAAATCCACGACATCACCGCCTATCTGCAAATGGACAATATCGGGTTTATACTGTTGCAATTTTCTCAGTGTTTTGAAAATATTCCGGATCTTATCTAGATAATTTTTTGGTTTAGTATCTTCAAAAGTATAATATTTAACATCCGGTTCAATCGATTTTAGAATTTCTTGCGACAGGTTATATACCGGTAGTAATATGAATACGTCCGCTAGTTTAGAGAGCTCTTTGCCTAGCTGTAATTCATAATCAATGAAACCGCCANNGATAATCTCTTCCAATAATTAACTTCATAACGATAGCTACGACATATGAGATAGTCAGACTAATTATTGCACCCGGAATTCCGAATTTAGGTATTAAAATCAAATTAAGCCCTGCATTTATTACAGCGATCGCTACCGCAGAAAAAGCGGTAATTCTAGCACCATGCAAACCAATGGCTTGTAGAAGCCAGGCGTACAAACCATCAATAACAATACAAATGCTAGCTACAGCAAAATAAACCATCCAAAACAAATTTAAGGAATATTTAACNNGGGAAAAAAACCAAATTAAACATGCCCCAAAACAACCCCGCTACATTTACTGACGCCATATAATAAGCAGCGTAAATCCCAACATCTGTTACCGTCATATACTTACTTATCATAATCCTGTCGATATTAGTATAGAAAGTATAAGATAGTCCACCGAGCGCCGACATTAATGAATATTTACTTAAC
>PNBM01000232.1 GCA_003135995.1 Ignavibacteriota bacterium
TAGTTGATGCCGACTTTGAAGAACTTAAATAAATTAAAAATTGTATTTAAATATATTAAAATTTTTTCTTAATTCGAAAGAGTTAAGCAAAAAAGATATAAAATATGATAATGTAAAGAATATTTTAATAGTCAGACAGCATAACCAGTTGGGAGATATGCTCTGCTCCGTTCCTTTATTTGCCGCTATAAGAAAAAAATTCCCTTCAGCTTCGATTACTCTTGTCGCATCACCTATTAATTACCAGATTCTGTTTGATGACATAAATCCATACATAGATGATGTATTGATATTCAATAAATCTACAATTCTGCACCTGCTGAGATTTTTCAAAAATTTGAGAAGAAAAAAATTCGATATAGGCATTGTTCCTTCAACCGTTTCGATTTCCCGGACATCACATTTTATAAATTATATTTCGGGTGCTAAAATCAGAGTCGGTGTTAAACGTATCAATGATAAAATTAACAGGACAGATTTTCTGCTTAACATTAAATCCGAATTCGACTGGGATTNNAGACCGAAAGAAACCTCGATATCGGCAGGCAGATTGATTGTGATCTGACACCCGAAGAAAAGAAAGATGTAAGGATTGTTTTAAGTGATGACGAATTAAATTTCGCAAAAGAGTTCTTTGATAAAAATTTTCCGGATAAAAACAAAAAAGTAATTTCATTTCATCCGGGTGCCGGGAAAACTCCGAACAGGTGGAGCGAAAATAATTTTATAGATTTAATTTCTAAATTAAATGAGAATTTCAATTGCTCGATTTTGCTAACTTCCGGTAAAATCGATAAAGAGATAACCGCGGGTATAAAAAAAGAACTTCTTAAAAGAAGAATAGAGTGTACAATTATTGAGAATTCGTCAATCAGAAAAATCGGGGCAATAATTAAAAACACCGATTTATATATTTCGAATGACACAGGAACGATGCACGTTGCTGCTTATGTTAATGCTAATGTTATCGGTCTGTTTGGTCCGACTAATGGCTATGAATGGGGTCCTTTGAATGAAAATGGAATGTATATACAATCGCCGACAAAGGATATTAACGACATAAAAGTCGAAGATGTATTTGAAAAAGCAAAAACAATTTTAGAAAAACATTAATAATATTTTATAACCGTGTCTGAAAAAAATCTCGCCGCAATAGATATAGGAACAAATTCTTTTCATCTTGTAATTGCGAAAGTCAACGAGAAAGGTCTCGTTAAAGTGATTACGCGCGAAAAGGAAGTCGTCAGGCTCGGAAAAAGTTCTACGGATATGAAGTATATTTCCGAAGAAGCTATGTCACGCGCGCTTGCAACATTGAAAAGATTTAAACTGATTTGTGATTCCTGCGATGCACAAATCAGGGCAGTGGCAACGAGCGCCACAAGGGAAGCTCTGAATAAATATGAATTCATCGAAAGAACTTATGAGAAAACCGGGATAGAGATTGAAGTTGTATCGGGATTTGAAGAGGCAAGATTAATTTATCTCGGTATACTCCAGGCATTATCGGTTTTTGATAAACGAATTTTATTGATTGACGTCGGGGGCGGAAGCTCGGAATTTTTAATCGGTGAAAAAGGAAATGTAATTTTTGCAAACAGCATTAAAATCGGTGCCGTCAGGCTGAATGAAAAATATTTTAAAAACGGGAAATTCAAAAAATCCGATATAGATGATGCAAGGCTGTTCGCGAAAAGCATGATTAATCCTGTCTTAAGGGAGGTAAAGGATTTTAAATATGATGTTGTTGTAGGCACTTCCGGAACAATCACTAATTTAGGAACCATGATATTTGCCGAAGAAAATAAATCCGACCCTTCGGAATTTAACTTCAATAATTATTCTTTTACCTCGGAATCGCTCACAAAAATTATTAAAAAAATATTTAAGGCGGAAAACGTTTCACAGCTCAAAAATATCGAAGGTCTCGATGAAGACAGAACGGATATAATAACTTCTGGAGCAATAATTTTAGAACAGATATTTTTCGAGTTAAATATAAAAGAAATCACTTTGTCGAATTTTGCTTTGAGGGAAGGAATTATATTCGATACTTTAAATAAAGAAAATTATTCTGTTCCCGGAGATAATTTGAATGATGTGAGATATAAAAGCATTATACAGCTTGCAGAAAATTGTAATTATGATAAAGCTCATAGCGACAGGGTTGTAAAATTTGCTTATAAAATATTCGAATCGGTGGCGGATAAATTCGAACTTAATACCGGAGATAAAGAGCAGCTACAGGCTGCTTCTTTGCTGCACGATATCGGTCACAGCATTTCCCACTCGATGCACCACAGGCATTCGTATTATTTAATCCGGAATTCCGAACTGCTTGGATTTAATGATGAGGAGATAGAACTAATTGCCAACATTGCAAGGTATCACAGGAAATCACACCCGAAATTGAAACACGAATCATTTAATAAACTATCAGGCAAAAATAAAGATAAAGTCAGGAAGCTTGCGGGAATCCTTAGAATTGCGGACGGGCTTGACAGGGGACATAATGGCGTCATCGAAGACATCGAAATAAGTTTAAATAAAGATGAACTTGTTATTAAAGCAAAACCAACAGACGGTTCAGACCCGACACTCGAAATCTGGGGCGCCAATACACGAAAGGAATTGTTCGAAGAATCATTCGGGTATAAAGTAAGAATAGAAATATAAGTGGTGAAAGGTGAAACAAAAAACTTTGTGAAACGTGAAAAGTGAAAGGTGAAACAAAAAACTTTGTAAAACGTGAAACGTGAAAGAAGATATGCGAAACAAAAGCTTTGTTAAAAACGAATCAAAGAGTTTCATTAAAAGTGAAAGGAAATAAATATTTTTTATTCAGAATTCAGAATTCATCATTCAGAATTTATTTTGTGCCTCCGTGGTGAAAAATTTTTGCTATTAAGTTTATTTTTTTTCTACTTTCAATTTTCATCAATTAACTATAATTTTTACAAAAAAACAAATATATGAAAATCGGAATTACTTGTTACCCTACGTACGGTGGAAGCGGCGTTGTCGCAACTGAACTCGGTAAAATCCTTGCAATGCGCGGACACGAAATTCATTTTATATCATATGCACTTCCTACGAGACTGAACTCCTTTGTCGATAATGTCTTTTATCACGAAGTTGAAATTAATACATACCCGCTTTTTGATTTTCCTTTATACANNGCTTGCAAGCAAAATGGTCGAAGTTGCAAAATTCAATGACCTTGACCTTGTTCACGCACATTATGCAATCCCGCACGCAACGAGCGCATTTCTTGCAAGGGAAATTTTAAAGTATGAAAATAAGATTAAGAAAAATATTAAAGTAATCACAACACTTCACGGAACAGATATAACGCTTGTCGGGCTTGAGCCGAGTTTTCTTTCAACAATGAAATTCAGTATCGAGCAATCCGATGGCGTAACCGCAGTATCTCAGTTTTTAAAAGATAAAACGCTTTCGAATTATAAAATCGAAAAAGAAATCGAAGTAATTCCGAATTTTATAGATATTGAAAAATATAAAAGAAGTGTTGATTATAATACTGAATGCTTCAGAAATAATTTTGCACCCCATAACGAAAAAATATTAATTCACACTTCCAATTTCAGACCGGTTAAACGAGTTCAGGATGTCATAAAAGTATTCGCACAGGTACTCGAAAAAATTCCTTCAAGATTAATACTGATTGGTGACGGTCCCGAAAGAAGTGATTGCCAGAAACTCTGTATGGAACTGAATATTTCCGATTTAGTTAAGTTTATGGGTAAGCAGGATTCCATTTCACAGCTTTTATCCATTTCTGATTTATTCCTTATTCCATCTCAGGAAGAAAGTTTCGGACTCGCCGCACTCGAAGCAATGAGCTGCGGTGTTCCTGTAATATCATCAAGTGTCGGCGGACTTCCTGAATTAAACATACATAATGAAACAGGATTCATTGCATCTATCGGTGATATCGACAGAATGGCTAAATATGCAGTCGACCTTTTCACGAATGAAAAGAAATATAATCTATTTGCAAGTAATGCCCGTGCCCGTGCCATCGAGTTCGATGAAACGAAAATCGTACCCATTTATGAAAAATTTTATGAGAAGGTCTTGAATGGATAGGTGATTTATTAGTTGAGAAGTGTCAACCCCGAATGCTCCAATAGTTGTCAACCCCGAATGCTCCAGTCGGGGATCTCCTGCCGGTTCTGTCATCCCCGAATGTGCGTTCTTTGCATCCCGATGTTCTTTATCGGGACTCTTATCGGGGATCTCCATCTGGTTTGTTGCTGAACCCGTTTTCTTTTATTTGATTAGCAACATTTTCCTGGATTCATTATAATCCCCAACTTGCAATCTATAAAAATAAACTCCGCTGGGGTATTGCGATGCGTTGAATGTTACTTCATACGTTCCGGGGTTTAATTTTTCATTTACAAGTGTTTCAATTTCTTTTCCGAGAATGTCATAGACTTTAAGAACCGTCATCCCCCCTGCCCCCCTTCCAAGGGGGGAACCAAGAGCAGGAATATCAAACTTTATTTTCGTCACCGGATTAAACGGATTCGGGAAGTTTTGAAACAATCTAAATTCATTCGGAATGTTATTAATTTGCAAAACGTAAGAAATAATACTATCGGGATTCTGGAATGACCTTATATTACAAAAGATATCACAGTTTCCATTTCGATAGTCTCCCCATACCGATATTATTCTGTCATTCCATACGGCAATATCAGAAAAAGCTTTTGCCTGTGATGGATTATAATTTGTAATCCAATGATTAGTTCCAATAGTATTATTTAAATTCGAGAACCTTTGGAAGTAAGGGCAATTAGCAGCCCCGTTTGCATAGGCATCACCCCATCCTATAATAAAATATCCATCTTTTCTTTTTTTAATTTGTGGATTTCCTCTATCCCATTCAAAACCACCATTTATTCGGAAGTTTGAGCCGGTCAAATTACAAGATGAATCAAACAACTGCACATAAATATCCTCAAAACTACCTCCTGATTGGCGGGAATCTGCCCAAACAATACAAAACTTTCGACTTGAATCAGATGAGATTGAAGGTGTCCAATGACCAACGTCAGGATTAACAGGGTCATCATTTACTTTTATATTGACACCGACTTTTTGTCCAATGGAATTATATTTCTGCATGAAAATATCAGGAACATTACCTGTAGTAAAACTTAATCTATTATCTTGCCAAACTATGATAAAACTATTATCATTTCTGTTTGTAATAACAGGATAATTTTGGTCAACATATAAACTGGTATCATCATTTACTTTTATATTATTGCCAATTTTATTTCCGAGAGAATCAAGTTTTTGAAGGAATATATTTGGTCTTCCCATGCCACCGCCTTCTAATGCCATAACAACATAAATTTCATTTTTATTATTTATTTCTAAAGAAGGTAAATCACCGTAAGGACATTCAAATTGTATGTCATTTACAATTATACGATTTGTAATTGGATTTCCATTTTTATTAAATATTCTCAAATAATAATGTATTGAATCAATATAATATCCACTCCATTTACCTTCACGCCAAATGATTATAAAAGATCCATCCTTCCTAACTGCAATATTTGGATCAGAAGCAGCACTATCATTCAAATTAACTTTAAAATTATTTCCAAGGGCTTCACCTTTATAATTAAATCTTTGACAAAAAACATCATAAGTTGGTTCTACTGTGATAATATTTCTTTGGTCCTGCCACACGACAACAAAATTCCCTGCTGTATCGACATCTAATTTAGCTGCATTCTGATAGGCACTGCCATTATCGTCATTTACACGGAAATCAGATTTATATTGAGAATAAGATGTTGATACAAGAAGGAATAATAAAATTATATGAACATAAATTCTTAGCATATTTATAATATAAATAATCTATTTGTTAAAATAAGATTAAATGGTGATAAATAGATATATGATAAAATATCTATTGTAATTGTAATGATTATTTAGAGAAAAATCAATCAAAGAATAAATATTCTTTCTCTTTCATAAACCCTGAAACGAGTTCAGTCGGGATTTGGAACAAGAAGAAAATATATTTAAATTCGTTCCCGATGGTGGCATCAGGAACGTGAAGGGTTAATATTTTATGCCTTATCCGGAACGAGTGCAACGGGTACTTAGAAACAAGGATTTATTCCCAAAAACCTCAAGAATAGAAAGAAAAACGCATTTTCTCTTAGGGATGGAAGATTCCGGCTTAAGCCGGAACGATTTGCGCTTAAGCCCGAATGATTTGCGCTTAAGCCGGAATGATTTGCGCTTAAGCCGGAATGATTTGCGCTTGAGCCGGAACGATTTGCGCTTGAGCCCGAATGATTTGCGCTTAAGCCCGAATGATTTGTGCTTAAGCACGAACGATTGGCGCTTAAGCACGAATGAATTGCGCTTAAGCCCGAACGAATTGCGCTTAAGCCCGAACGAATTGCGCTTAAGCAAGAATGATTTGCGGAAGAGTAAAAAAAAGCTTATAATATGGTTTTGTTGTCCTTGTAGCCGCAAGCTTCAGCTTGCGTATCTGTTAAATATATGTACTTGTAGCTGCAAGCTTCAGCTTGCGTATTTTTTGACAAATGCAGTTTAAAGTTCCGATAAATCGGAATCTTCGACCTGCGGCTACAAGAGCAAAACGCAGTCTAAAGTTCCGATAAATCGGAATCTTCGACCTGCGGCTACAAAATCTATTAATCTTAATTGTACATTGAAAAATTGTACATTGTACATTGAATGCTTTATCTTCGCATTGGCAGGTCTGTTCTTACAAGAAATCCCGGAAGTTCGAGCGTGACGGTGTTTAACTGGACTTCAGGAACGTATTTCCCTTTCGGACGAATTTCTACTTTCACTTTATCTGCTTTTTGTTCGCTATCAAATGAAATTACCATATTCATTCCGTCAACTATATTCACGCCGTTTGCTTTTCTGTCTTCATACATAAAGTATATGCTTGATGAATTTTTTTTCACATCCACATAATTTACTTTATTGGAATCGAAATGTATTATAATATCTTTTCCTCTTATCTGGTCGTACCTGTCGGAAAAAAGGGAGTCCCTGTTTTCAAGAATTAAAAACGAATATTTCGAATTAGGGAGTTCGTCGATTTTATTAGAATAAATTGTTTGCAGTTTCCTTTCTTTTAAATCTGCATAAATTGTATCGCCTGTCAATTGCATATTATCCTGCCAGACTATGGGGTTGCGGTATAACGACATTTTTTCCAAAGTTGTATCAAGGGTTTTCGAATATACCGAATATCCGCATTTCGAAAAGAAATTTTTTCGTATGATTTCTACGCTGTCCTTTGCAATATACCTCTCGGGAATTTCACGGAATGATTCCATCGTATCACAGTAAACGAACATCGTATCTTTATCCTTATCTATTTGCACAAGTTTCGCTTTGCCTCTTATGAACGAGTATNNCGTCTTTTCATAGTTTTCAAGATATTTCCCGAATATGAGAGCATTATTTCTGAGATTATTTATCTCAACATTTCCTACGGCAATTGATTTTTTTTCGAATGAATAATCAGTTAATGTGTCGGAAGTAATGATAGACGAGTCTTTTTCGATGCTCACATTTTTATAAGCAAAAGTCTTTCCCTGCCTTTTGTAGAAGTCTATATTTTCCGCTTTAATGGTTGCGGAATCTTTTTTTACAACAACGTTATCCCTCGCAAATGAATCTTCTGTGTTTCGTAAGTAAATCATATATGTAGATGTAATCCGGTAATCAGGATTATCAATTCTTACATTTCCTGCAAAAGTTGCTTTCGCTTCGTTGAAATAATATGTTCCGCCATCGGCATTAATAGTGGCATTAGGATCTTTTAATGTTATGCCGTTCTCAAAAATAGCTTTGTTTTCATTGCCGTAATAAATAGCTTTTTGCGTGAAGAGTGATAATGTATCCTGGTAAATTTTTACATCCCCTGTAAGTTCAACTTTATTCAGGTCAATATACTGAAGAGCAGAATTGCAGTATACATTCACATTGCCGCGTATGAAATAAACATTTCCCGTGGCTTCTCTTACAGTCTGGTTGTCTATGGTTTTCCCTGTAAGTTTATCACTTCGCTTTAATTCAATGTTGTTCTGACAAAAAGAAATTTGCGGGATGAGAAGAATTAATATTATAAAAAAGTATTTCAATAAGCTCAAGTTTAAATTTACTTAATAAAGAAATTAATAAAATGAAGATATATTATTAAAATTATTATCTGTTAAATTTTGAATTTAAATATATTACCTTATGTAGATTTCGACCTCTCCCCCTACCCCTCTCCTACAAGGA
>PNBM01000289.1:0-10238 GCA_003135995.1 Ignavibacteriota bacterium
CAGAATTATCCTAATCCGTTTAACCCGGTTACAAATATTAATTTTGCTTTACCGAAAAGCGGGAATGTGACACTGAAGGTTTATGATATGCTCGGAAATCTGGTTACAACTTTATATAACGGTTTTAAACCGGCGGGATATTATAACACAAATTTTGATGGTACTAATCTATCAAGCGGAATTTATTTCTATCAGTTGAAAGCAGATAATTTCATTGAAACGAAAAAAATGACATTGATAAAATAATATCGACGATAATTTAATATTTAAAGCGTATAGCAAATTTATTTTTGTTATACGCTTTTTTAATATATATTAAGATATTAAAATCAAAAGTAATGATTATATTATTGATTTATTGATTTATTAAGCATAATTTTAGCTATAAATTCTAAATTAAATTTTTACCAAAATGAAAAAAATTATTCTTTCTTCTCTTCTTATTCCTCTCTGTTTTTTAGTTTATTCCTTTGTTCCGTTTCAGAGCCCCGAACCGAATTCAATAAATAATATTGTAGTTCAGTTCGTTGCAACGAATGGATATGGAAATAATCTTTATGTAGATAATTTTTCCATAGGAGTACAATTTAACAATGATATCATGGTTGGTGGTCTTACTAATATTCCTAAAGATACAAGTTATACTACAAATGGAAATGTTTCTACAACATTGGCACCAATAGCTAATGTATCGAATATCGGTAAGAATACAGCGACTAATTTTACTGTTACTATGTATGTTAATTCAGGTGCATATACGAGCACTAAAACCGTAACTTCATTAGCTTCAGGAAATTCCACGAACGTGACATTTGATAATTTGACAATTAATTGCGGAACAGTTTATAATATTAAAGTCTATTCAAACTGGGCTTCAGATGATAATAAAATTAACGATACAGCTAAACAAACAACTTTAATTTTACCGGGAACAAAAAGAAATGTTTTATTCGAAGCTTATACCCAGTGGAATTGCGGTCCTTGTGCGACTAACACTCCCTATCTGGATGCATTTGAAGAAGCAAGATGGGATACCTGTGTTGTAACAAGATATCACGTCTGGTGGCCCGGTGCAAATAATGACCCTATGTATCTGGCTAATACTGCTCAAATTAATTCACGAATCTCTGAATATGGAGTTAATGCAGTTCCAACATGCGTTCTCGACGGAACATTGCAAAATATTGGTGATTATTCCAATCTTGCAAATCAATATAATCCCCGTCGTGCTAAAGGAACACCTTTATCATTAACGGTTGTAGATACGAGAATTGCTCCCGATACAATATCAGCTTATGTTACGCTTAATATTATTTCTCCTCTTCCTGCCGGAACTTATCGACTCAGGTTAAATGCTACTGAAAGAGTAAGAAGTTATTCAGGTGGAACTAACGGAGAAACAAGTTTTAAAGATATATTCAGATATATGTATCCCGATTTAAACGGAATTTCTATTCCTACAGCTGCAGGAACGTATAATTTTACTATAAAATATAAAAGAGATGCTTCCTGGATAGATTCATTAATGTTTAATTGTGTGTATGTACAAAATGATAATACCAAAGAAGTATTAAATTGTGCTAAATCCAGACATTATTCATTAAGTAAATTTTCAAAAGCTCCGGCGGGTAAATTTGAATATTCAAAACCGTTACCAATGCCCATAAATCCAAACTCGAAACCGAGTTTTGTGAAAATAAATAATACTGATAATATTGAAAGTGGTTTTAATTATGAAATGTTTGAAACCGGATTTCCGCCTGCCGGATGGTCAATTGATAATCCTGATGCCGGAATAACCTGGGCTTTACATACAGGCGTAAATGGTCCTACTTATGGCGGATTAAACAGTTCATATATGAATTTTTATGCGTATGGAACGAGTGGTGCAATAGATAAATTGACTACAAAAGCTTATAACAATATCGATTTATCAGATACATTAAAATTTGACTGGGCTTACGCTGTTTATACAGGATATAGCGATAGACTACAGGTTTTATTATCAACAAATGGTGGAACTTCTTACCCGATAACTCTCTTTGATAAAGCCGGAACAGTTCTTGCCACAGCACCCGCAACAACAAGTGAATTTGTTCCAACCGGTGCNNATTATTGGAATAAAACAAATTTCATCGGAAGTACCATCAGTATATTCATTAAATCAAAATTATCCTAATCCGTTTAACCCCGTCACAAGTATCAAATTTGATTTGCCAAAAAATGGCAATGTGACTTTAAAGATTTATGATGTATTGGGTAATTTAATAACTACTTTATATGATGGATATAAACCTGCTGGTTCCTATAGCGCAAGCTTCGATGGAACGAATCTTTCCAGCGGAATTTATTTCTATCAATTAAAAACTGATAACTTTACAGATACAAAGAAAATGATGTTGACAAAATAACGCAAGTTTTCTTTTATTCGATTTGTAGAATATTTATTAATCTTCCCTCACGTTTTAACAAGAGGGAAGATTTTTTTTGTTATAAATAGTAATTTGTTATTCATATAATCACCATTTTATAATATATTCAACCGGTTTCCGGTTTGTAATAACTGCATTTCTTAGCGAAAACCCCACTTTCCCTTCTGAAAACGCACTTTTTGGGTAAGTTAATACGTTCCGCCGCGTAGTTAATACGTTCCGTCGTTTAGTTAAGACATTCCGTCGTGTAGTTAAGACATTCCGCCGTGTAGTTAAGACATTCCGCCGTATAGTTAAGACGTTCCGCCGTGTAGTTAAGACGTTCCGCCGTGTAGTTAAGACGTTCCGCCGCGTAGTTAAGACGTTCCGCCGCGTAGTTAAGACGTTCCGNNCCAAATAGAATGAACTTAACTGACCAAAATGTCAAAATAATTGAAAAATACTTCAAAGTATCTTTATACTAAAGAGCATTAAAGAATAAAAGAAAGAAAGTAACTTTTAGGTGGAACAGTGAAGATACATATAAACCCAAATTAAAAATATATTTCATTGATATTTCTATATAAAGGATTTAGTCGTCATATCGCTTTCCATAAATAAATTATAAGAACAACGAATAAATGTCAAAAAGAATATTTATGTAAAAAATGTTTTTAATAGTGTTTATGCCCCTCTATTTATTAAAAAATTGAGATAACTTTTTCACATCTTATAGACTGACAATAGTTATTTCAATTTAAANNTGTTTGACGAAAAATTGCGTCTAAATTTTTGATATTTGAATTTTATATAAAGTTGTTTATTTTAAAGGTAATATGATTGGTATAAAATATTTTTATTAAAAATTAAAATATATAAAAATGAAAAAAGTTATATTCATCTTTGCAATTTTTTTGCTTGCAGGCTTATTAAATAATACTCCTGCCCAAACAAATAATGTACTTGTTGAATTCTGCACAGGAACCTGGTGCCAGTATTGTCCCGGAGCAGCTGTGGCTGCGGATCAGCTGGTTTCGAACGGCAAGGAAGTTGCCGTNNACATAATTAATCATCCCAATACACTCATTCTGGCTTATCACGGTGGCAGTGCCAGTGATCCTTTCGAGAATTTTAATGGGAATAATATTATTACTCTGTTAGGTTTGGGCTCTCTTTATCCGTACGGAGTCGTCGGAAGAAGAACGGGTCCTGTAGATAGAGGCGTTTTCGCAGGCAATATTAATGCTCAGGGTGTAAATTATCCTTCACCTTTAACATTAAGATTTATAAAAACAAAGGATTCCATCACAAGAACTGTAAATTTAACTGTTCAGGCAACTGCTTTAAGAGATATTGATACAAATGTATTTGTTAATTTTGTAATAACCGAAGATAATATAATTTGGTAACTATATATCATTTGGGACAAAAATTGTTTTTTAAAAATGTTTCTTCTTTCTCTTCGGTTTTTTTATTGCAATCGGCAATGTATTGATTGCAATTTTCAACATATTATCAAACGTTGTATTCACTTTCAATTTTGCTTCATAGAATTTCTTTTTAATTTTTTTCATATCGCAAATAATCCCATCTGCACCGATTCAACGGGCTTGAATGTTATTTCACTTAACGTTTTTGCGACTAATTCCTTATATCTTATTCTACCCTTACACTGTGATATTGCTTTGTCTATCCTGTTTTCTTCACTTGAAATTCTTGTATTGTATCGAAAATTGAACTCGTTACAATATTTTTCAAGATGCTTTTCTGAAACACTATGATATATTCCGACTATTCCACGTTTCAAAAGCGACCAAAAACCCTCAAGATTATTTGTGTGATATTTTCCATTGACATATTCGCCCTGACTATGCTTTACTGAATTATGAATGTATTGCTTATTAAGAATATTATATCCACCCCATTCGTCAGTAATTAATTCACTGCCCTTTTTCACTTTTTCAATTACAGTAGGATAGATACTTTTCTGAGAAGTATCTTCAATCGGGATTGAGGTTATATTTCCTTTTCGTTCATATAGCCCTAATATTACGGATTTGTTTTTCAATGAACGACCCTGCGTTTCATCAGTTCTTTTATTTTTGTGTTTGTTTTTATTCTGACCGCCGACAAAAGTTTCGTCCGCTTCAACTTCACCCTGTAATAATTCACTGTTTTTTTCTTTCAACATTTCTCTTATTCTATGAAGCATATACCATGCTGTTTTTTGCGAGACATCAATATCCTTTGATAATTGAAGGCTTGATAATCCTTTCTTGTGCGATGTAATTAGATACATCGCTACGAACCATTTTTGAAGTGGAATTTTCGTGCTTTCAAAAAATGTTCCTACCTTGACCGTGAATTTCTTATAGCATTCTCGATTAGCACACTTATATCCCCGATTTGTTTTGTAAGTTTTTTCTGAATTACAGAAAGGGCATACCGGCTTATTATTCCATCTGATTTTTTCAAGATGCTCAATACAGGCACTCTCTGAAGAGAATGCCTGTGTAACTTCGATTAGATTATTGTAATTTGCCATTATTTGGAAAATCCCTTCTCTTGCAAAAATTTTCCTAAGTCGTGGGATTCTTTCGGTAAAGGTCTCGTATTGAACGACACATTACAACCCCTATATGTCAATGCAATTCGCAAATCAGAAATCCAAATAAACTTGTCATAAATTGTTACAGAATGACCAATGAACAAGTTTTTTAAAAATTCAATTTCTGGCTCTAAACCAGTAGGGAAATCATTCAAGGTATATATGGGGGCTGTTACTGAAGGGTAATATACACTCTTTACAATTGCATCATTCATTTTGGGATTAGTAATGTAATGATGGAAGGTATATACATCTTTATTTTCGCCATTCTTGCAAATATATTGATTACCTAATTCAGCAACCACATCGCCCTTATGATAATGCTTGTAACCAACTAATTGATTGGTTATTATTTTCATTTCATAATTATTAACAATATCAAGAAAAAATCTAATAATTTCTGTGGCTTCGGCTTCTGTTTTTCCGAAAATCCCACAACGGAAATTATTACTCCAATGTGCTCTCAATGTATATTGTATATCATCTACGGTTATTGTCCCGTTGTATGCACCCTCTGTATCTTCAACTAATACACCCCTGTTGATTAGTTCTTTTGTTATTACGTTGTTGACCGTGTAGAATTTATTGTTTTTCATTTTTTTCTTTCTGCGTTATTTTTTCGAGTTCCGCTTCTCTTTAATTAATTTCTATACAAATATAATCATATAATCTTGTCCCAACAAGGTAATAATTATTACCCTATCTTTTCACCCCTTTTGGCACGGGAATTGTTGTCCCATTACGTATATAGTTACCTATAATTTATCCGCAAACCGGAAATACCGGCTGCCCAGGCAGTTCTACATATATTCATAAATGGGTAGTGAGAAATATGGTGAACGGAGCAACAGGAGAATCTATTTCTACAGGTCACTGGGCTCAGGGCGTCGTGAAATCAAAAAGCTGGACTACTACGCTTGATGCAAGTTGGGTATGGTATAATTGTAATGCGAATGCCTTCGCTTATTTCAATGATGGTAATTTCAGTTCTTCCACCAGTTTTACTTTACAAACACAAAAAATGAATGTCAACGTTGTTACAGAAACAGGAAATAACGGTCAATATGTACCGGAAAATTATAATCTGGCACAAAATTATCCGAACCCGTTTAATCCGACAACTAACATTCATTTCTCAATTCCGAAAGATGGAAATGTATCGTTAAAAATTTATGATATTCTTGGAAATGAAGTTTCAAAATATTTTGACGGATTTATGAAAGCCGGTATGTATAATGTAGAATTCGACGGCTCAAATCTTGCAAGTGGAATTTATTTCTATAAAATTGTAGCAGATAATTTCACTTCTACCAAAAAAATGATTTTGTCGAAATAATATTTTTGCTGTAAAGAAATTTATTGTAAGATAATTTTAACTCTCGTTCCCAAACTCCTGTTTGGGAACGTTTTTTTTGCGTAATAATTTTTTTATCTCTCGTTCCCAAACTCCTCCTGAACTTTATCCTGATGAATATCAGGATTGTTTCAGGATTGGGAACGTTTTTTTATGCGTAAATCCCCCATCTCCTTTCAGGAGAGGGGCAGGGGGTGAGGTTTTAATCTCGTTCCAAACTCTTAATTCATAATTCAGCATTCATAATTCATATCATCTTCCTCGCACTTCCCGTCAGAGACAGATTCCTGATCTTCCCTTCAACGACTTCAAAATCCACTGTTAAATATTCTCCCGATTGAGTCATAACTTTTATAGGTGTGACAAAATCATAAATCGCATAGGAAATTATTGCCGCAGATAATGCCCCTGTGCCGCATGCAAGTGTTTCAGCTTCAACGCCGCGTTCAAAACTTCTGATGCTTAATTCACTTCGTTCATAAGATATTATTTCCACGAAATTTACATTCGCTCCTTCCGGCATTAAATCTTTATGCATCCTTATATTTCTTCCCCATTCATTAACATTAACTTCATAAACATGTTTCATTAAAGGTATTTCTATATCTTTAATAAATACTACGATATGCGGAGAACCGACGTCTGCATAATGAGCAGTCAGCAGTTGCCACCATTCGGAAAAATGAACTTTGAGCTTAAACTTAAGTTTAATTTTTTCCGGAGGCGGAAAATCTATACGGATTAATCCATTTTCAAGAATTTCACTCTTAAATATTTTTGAAACGGCTTCAATTGTTAAAATATTTTTATCTGAAAGATTATTATCTTCGATATATTTTGTAATGCACCTCAAACCGTTACCGCACAATGCATTCCCGGTACCGTCTTTATTATAATAATTCATGCAAAAATCGGATATGTCAGAATCTTCTACAAATATAACACCATCAAATTTATTATTTCCATCCTGAGAAATCAAATCTAAAACTATTTCACGATGATTTGTTAGTTCACCGCTTAAATTGTTTACCATAAGAAAATCATTGCCCGCACCGGAATATCTTTGAAATTCAACCATATATCAAATTAAATTATTTTTATTTCTTAATTCTTAGCTCTTAATTCTTAATTTTTAATTCTTTTAGTTCTCGTTCTTAATTTAACATTTAACATTTAACATTTAACATTGATCTTAATAAACTCCTCTCGCATTAGTTTGTTTCGTCATCTTTACATCATTCAAAGCCGGTGCTTTTATTCTTACCTGGAAGAAAAATCCTTTATAAACACCTAACGGATACCAGTTGAAATTAATTTCCCATGACTTTAAATCCCTGTAAGCAGTAATATACGGAGCCGAGATTTGTTTATTGATAAAATCATAACTTGCGGCAAAAGTAAATTTCCATTTCTCGGACAAATTTAATGCAATGTTCGTGCTGATATTATTTGTCTTAAAAACGGACAATGGATTTTCCCTGGATTCGGAATAATTGTAATTAAATCCTCCGGTTATCGGTACATTATATGATACTTTGTTTTCATCTTCTTTTTTCGGCGGCTCTTTTTTAATTTCAGACGAATCCTTTATATCTCTGATTTTCTCGTCAGTATGCGGCTGATTGGAGAGAAGCAAATTAAATGAAGTAGATAAATTTATGTTAAAACTTGTCATATCGGCAAGTTTACCCTTCGTTGATAAAAGGTACCTGTTAACCCTTGCATTTACAGACGGGTCAAATTCATAAAAATTGAAAGTTGCCCCTCCGCCAATGTTTAAAAGACTTCCAACCTGTGTTCTGAAATCAGTTTGAAGCTCAGACCACTTCAGAGAATCTGCGGCAAAATTATAACTTGTCCCTACATTAATATTTATTAACTGAAATTTATTATCAAGTGTATCATTCACTTTAGTTTTCATTTCAAAAAGATTCCCGACTCCTATATTAATCGCCTGCGATTCACCTCCTGCCGGGTAACCGAAAACTTCCCTTTCAAAGTAAGAATATTTTTGTACAACTCCGAATTGATCAGTATATTTTCCGTAATATCCCCATTTATCCGAAGAAAAATCCGGTCTGTATACATAAGTTAAGGAAGGGGAGATTGTATGGCGTATTCCCGTTATATTAAAAATATTAGGTTTGAATATTCCTATAAATTTTGTGTTAAATGAAGCTCCCGTTTGAAAAGACCTTACGGCACGCAATCCGTTGTTATCAAAAACCTGTAATGTATTTGTTGTAGAATCGTATTTTATCGTAATATATTTTGTGTACCAGATTTCGGTATAATTAAAATATGGCTTAATATTAAATAATTCAAACTGTGGTGAAAAATTAAAATTTAAATTATGCGATACACCTAAGCGTGAATCCCTGTAAGTACTGTCCTGTCCTAAATAATTCTGCACAGTTTGTTTAACACGATTATTCAGGAATTGCCCTGAATATGAATATGAAAAATATTCATACCAGTTAAGGTTACTTGTGGCGGATAAATTTTTTCTGAACGGAAAAGATTCTGAACGCGTGAAATTTACCGAAGGTAATCTCTCCGTTACATTTCCGTTTTGAAGATTCTGGTCCCTGTAATAATTTACATAAAGTGAATAAGGTGTCTCTTCCCAGAATTTAGATAGTGTCAGATTGGATACAACGTTCTGACGCAGCAAATCAGAAAGTTGATTTGTTGAGTTATTATAATAACTTTTTCCGCTTACGAACGAGAGGTTTCCATCGAGATTGGTAGTCGGATTTATTTTTTGACTGTGGGTCAGGTTTAACACCCATTCGTCCGACGAAAATTTATCGACATCTTTATCTTCACCAAGCCTTATCATCGTGTACCCTGCTTCGAAGCTGCCTGTGAAATTATATTTCAAAGCATACCTGTAACGTGTATTAAAATCATACCTTCCTTTAGAAAAAACACTACCTTTGAATGTTAAATCCATATAATCATTCGTCGCCCAGAAATACCCGAAGTTGGAGAAATATGTTCCGTAAGTGGCGTCTGTTCCGTATGTAGGGACAATCATCCCCGAGGCTCTTCCGTGACGGTTAGGAAACACTCCGAACGGAATCCAGAAAATCGGGACTCCTTCAATGTAAAGAAAAACAGATTGCGCAATTACCTTATCTTTCGGAATTATTTTCATCTTCGGAGAAAAAAAGTAATATTCGGGGTCAATCCTGTCATTTGAAGTTGTGTATAATCCGTTTTTAATAAAATAAACTTCGGGCGTAACTTTTTTTATCTTTTCACCATAGTAATAACCTATATCGGCATCCGAATAACCCATGGAAATACTTCCTTGTTGCGATTTAAAATCATAAGATAATTGTGTGCCTTCATATTTCTCGGTTCCCTGGAACATAANNTAATTTTAAATCCTTATAAACAAGTTCTGAATTATTGTATAAATGTACTTTTTTTGATTTAATATCGAATATAACAGAATCCTGAGAATTATATTCAATGACGGCATCTATGTCAGATACCTTCTGCTTTGAAGTGTCGATTTTTACTTTAAGAGAATCGCTCGTTTTTAGCGTATTGGTCTTTATCTCATTTTGTGAATATACAAATGAGGAAATTAATAACAAAAATAATATTGCAAAAAAATTGTTCAAGAATTAATATGAAATTATTTTTCTATGATTNNATTTCGAATTTTCTATCGAGAAATAAAATATATATCAATATACCGGTCTTATCTTCGGTTTTATCCACTCCGAGCTTATAAAATTCCTTCAATGCAAGGTCCCTGTAAGATTTATTTCTCTCGTGAAATCCCTTCCTGAGCTTCAGGCACAATCTGATTTCTGCAGAAGTAAATTTTTCAATCTCAGCAATTTCATTC
>PNBM01000289.1:10302-17289 GCA_003135995.1 Ignavibacteriota bacterium
TTAATTTAACATTTAACATTTAAAATTTAACATTGGAAGAACTACCATCCTCCGCTTGCGCCCCCGCCGCCAAAGCTTCCGCCTCCGCCGGAAAATCCTCCAAAACCGCCGCCGCTGCTTCCGCCGCCTCCAAAGAATCCGCCGCCTCCCCAGTTTGACCATCCGCTGCCGCTTCTGCCGGAATATACTCCTCTTCCGAATCCGAATCCGAATATTCTTCTAATAATTGACATGAATATTGAGAAAAATATAAATACAAATACTATTACTACAAAAATAGGCATCCCGAGGCAAAGCGGAGCGCCGCCCGGATTTTTCTTAGTTTTATTATCTACTGTATACTCGCCTTTTGAAACGGACATTACCGATTCAATAGCTTTGTTAATTCCTCCGTAAAAATCGTTATTCCTGAAATAAGGAGCCATATCATTTCTGATTATCTGCGAAGATATTGCGTCCGTAAGTACGCCCTCCAGGCCATATCCTACTTCAATTCTGATTTTTTTATCATCCTTTACTATGAATATCAATACCCCGTTATCTTTTCCTTTTTTCCCGATTTTGTTTTTAATAGCAATTTTGTTCGAAGCATCTTCGAGTGATTCTCCGTCAAGATTACGAATCATATAAACAACGATTTGCGTTGAGGTCTGTTTATCGAAATCTCTGAGCTTTTTAATTAAATCGCCTTGTTGTACATCCGATAAAGTGCCTGATTCGTCTACTACATATTGTGTAATTTGAGTTTCCGTTAAAGACTTTGAAGGCTGGGCATTTAAAAAAACCGGAGCAACGAATAAAATAAATATAAAAGTAACTTTTCTTATAAACATATATATAAAATTTGATTTTCCATTATATAATTTGTCAAAATTATAAAACAATAAAAACATAGAAAAATAGTATTCAGTATTTATTTTCAATTTTACAATTTTTGAATTTTAAAAATGAATATAAAAAAAGCGGTTCGAATTTAATTCAAACCGCTTAAGAGATTTTATTATATCACTCTCAATGCTAATATCGGGAATGATTAAAATAATATTTATCCGACAGCCGCATTAATTTTTTCAATGTCAGCAGGTTCCATTTTTAAGAATGCATATCTTTTTTCAATTTTCGCTCTTGAGATTTCATCGAATATATCAGACATAACACTATATTTCATTTTCCGATCAAATTTTAAAAGCAAAAGCAGGTTATTATTTTGAGCATAAATGGATTCAAGCTGTTTCGCTACATTTTTGATATCAGTTTTTTCCATCGGAGATTCACTGCCATCCGAATGACCGTTTGAAAAATAAATGTTGCCTTTATCGGAGACTCTTACGAATAAGACGTTTCCCATATCGACTTTAACTTTATCTTTTACGTCACCCTTAGGAAGAGAAATCTTCATTAATTGCGGGGCTGATAGCGTTGTGGTAAGCATAAAGAAAGTCAAAAGAAGCATAATAACATCCACCATAGGCGTCATGTCTATATGAACACCTTTTGCTTTTGTTTTCTTTTTGTCTTTTCCCCCGGTTTCGGGGGCATCAAAATTTCCGCCAGCCATATATTACTCCAAAAATTTAATTTTAAATTATTCTTTCTTATCCGCTTTAATAATTGTTACAAGCGAAAAGAGCTTATTATTTGTTTCGTGCATTGAATCCATAAGATCTTCAACGATTCCGTAATCTGTTTCTTTATCGCCTTTTATGACAACCTGAAATTCCGCCTTGGGATTGCCTTCGACACTTCTTAAAACTGTTTTGCAGTCAACCAGGGCTTTCTCAAATGATGCCTTATTCAGTAAGACTATCTTCCTCTTTACTTCTTTATTTCCGACGGTTCCCTTAAGCTCAACTTCACTCTTGGAAGTTGAATCCGGATGATAAACACCGATTGCAAACTGGTCACCGAAAACTTTTTCACGCACTTTATAATTATCGACGTCAACAAATACATCTCCGCCTTTAGTTAATGATAGTGTCATCACATCGTTTTCCCTCATTTTATTATCGGGGTCGGAATATATGGATTGAGGTAAAGAGACTTCAACTGCTTCTGATTCAGCAGCTTTAAAAGTAGCTGTCAGCATAAAAAAGGTCAATAGCAACATGATTACATCAACCATAGGCGTCATATCTATATTTATGGAAGCTTTCCTGATATCTCTAACTTTTTTAATCGCCATGAGTTTTAATTCCTTTTAAATAATTTTTTTGCTGAACTTTTTTTAATCTGCTATTTTGTTTTCATTGCAATAATCGAAAGTATATTGTATGTAGCTTCGTCAATCATGTATGTTATCGAACCTACTTTTGTTAAAAAGAAATTATAGAAAATAGTTCCGACGATAGCACCAAACAGACCAAATGCAGTGTTGAACAATGCTTCAGAAATACCGGCTGAAAGTTCTGCTGCGTTAGGTGTACCAGCTGTAGCAAGTGCCTGGAACGAACGAATCATTCCGACTACTGTTCCCATAAGACCTATTAACACTGAAATAGATGCAAGTGTAGCAAGTGCTGAAAGGTTTTGATTTAATAACGGTAATTCAAGACCCATAGCTTCCTCGATTGCATTTTTGATTTCCTCTAATTTTTCTTCGGAATTCATATCTTTATCCGCTGTCAGAACCTGATATCTTTCAAGCCCCTGCTTGATAATATTTGCAATTGAACCTCTTTGTTTGTTGCAAAGTTCAATTGATTCGTCGATGTTTCCGTCTTTTAAAGAGAGTTGAATTTTCTTTAAGAAAACTTCAATTGCACCTTTACCTTTTGCTTTGGCTAATGAAAGTGCTCTTTCTATAGAATAAGTTATTACCATAATACTTACTGTCATAAGGAAAATAAGTATGAATCCGCCTTTATATGCAGCACCGAGTAAATTTACGGGCGCGTTTGCTATGTTTGCGTCTTTGAAGTTTACTGCGGCTCCGAATACAAATTTATAAATTATAAACGATGCAATGAGCGCAACCACTATTAAAATGGCAGAGAATACACCAGATTTTTTCATTGAGATTTAACCTCCGATTACTTTGTTATTATTAATAAATATTTTTAATTTGAATTTTATTTCTTTTTTATGCAAAACTTGCTATTGCTTCTTCCTTATTCGGGTAGGAATCGAATATTAATGAGAGTTTCGTAATTACGAATAAGTTTTCAAGATTTTTATTGAGCTGGCATAATACTATTTTACCAGAACGCTTTGCGTAGTTAGCATGTGCGGAAATCAAAACACCTAACGCTGTACTGTTCAAATATAACACGCCCCCCAAATCTATAACTAATTTGGTGTTACCTTTGTCTGAATATTGCTTTACCGTATCTCTTAGTTCGTCTGTTTCATCTCCACCAACAAAATTTCCTTTAGGTTCAATAACGACTAATTCACCATCTTTTAATTCTGTTACTTTTATTTTACCCATAATTAAAGTATTTAATTATCAAAAATATGTTAATAAAATTTAAATAGCAATTTAATAAAACGTGATAATTTGAAATTCCTTTAGTACTATAAATAGAACTTGCTTGTAATTTTATAATTTTGTATAAAAATTGTTCTTTTTTTAAATATAACCGTGATTATTCAATTTTTTGAGTATCCTGTCGTAAATTGTCTCTATGTCACCTAATCCGTCTATTTCAATAACATTTCCATTTTTCAGGTAATAATCTATTACAGGTTTGGTAGTATCCGAATAAATATTTAACCTGTATTTAATAGTATCTTCAGTATNNTTAATAATTCGTCATTATCGGCTTTTAAATGAAGAATTTTTATTCCGTCAAGTTTTAGTTCTTCGAAAATTTCCTTCAGAGCTTTTGCCTGCTCAATTGTTCTCGGAAAACCGTCAAGTATAAATCCGTTCCCGGTAATATTATTCAGTAGTGCTTCTTTTACTATTCCAATCATTATATCGTCAGGTACCAAATCACCTCTGTCCACGATTATTTTTGCTTTTTTACCGAGTTCGGTGCCTTCCGAAATTGCTCTCCTGAGGAATTCTCCCGTGGATAAATGGAATAAACCTAAATTATCCGAAATTAATTTTGCCTGCGTTCCTTTGCCTACTCCCGGAGGACCAAAAATTATTAAATTATTCATAAGTACATATTATATATTTAAAAATTAATTATTTAATTCTGACTAAAGATATTTTAAAACTTAAATTATTATTGTTTTTTTCAGAAGTTAATTTACCGGGCAATGTTATCCGTTCTTCCTGCTGCTAACTGACCACAAGCGGCAAAAATATCCACTCCACTGCTGGCTCTCAAATTTACGACAACTTTTTGTGATTTTAATTCTTCAATAAACTCAAATAATTTTTTATTTGAAAGTGAATTCTTATTCCCATCAATATTTTTTTCACTTTCTTTTGAATTAAATTTTTCTAAAGGTTCATTCAGCTTGAACCCTATTTTATGAAAGGGAATAATATTAATATTGCAGGGAATCATTTTAGATAACCTTGTAAGTCGGTTGATATCCTCTTTCTTATCATTGAGCCCTTCGAAAAAAATGTATTCGTATGTTACTTTGTTTTTTGTTTTGCTGTAAAAATATGAGAGTTCTTTGTAAATATCCTTTAATGGATTTTTCTTCGAAGTAGGTATAAGTTTTTCCCTGAATCCGTTATCCGTGGAGTGGAGGGAAAATGCAAGCTTAATATTTTTAATAGACTGATTTTCCTTCTTCAGGATATCTCCGGTAAATTTTCTTAGTTTATCTTTGAATCCCACTGTTGATACAGTTATTCTGCCTGACGGAATGCCGATTCCGTTTTTATTTGTAATTATCAAAAGAGATTTAATAACATTTTCATAATTAAGAAAAGGCTCTCCCATACCCATGTAAACTATGTTTGTAGGAAAAATTCCCGTAATATTAATCACTTCATATATCTGAGAAATTATTTGTGAAGCTTCAAGATTTATTCTGAATCCGATTTTGCCGGTAGCGCAGAATTCACACCCGACGTTGCATCCCGCCTGCGTTGAAACGCATATCGTTTTTCTTTCTTTTTCAAAAATTAAAACAGTCTCAATTTTATTCCCCGATGGAAGTTCAAATAAAAATTTTTTCGTCTTATCGTTCGGTGATTCCTTCAAATCCGATAATTTTAAGTTATCTATATAATAATGATTTTCAAGTATTTGTTTTAGATTTTCGGGTATTCCCTTTATTCCTTTAAAATCAGAAACGGAATATTTGTGAATTGATTTAAAAACCTGTTCAGCCCTGTATTTTGGCTGTCCTAAATTCAAAACTCCATTTTCAAGCTCTGTTAATGTTTTATTCAGAATATTTACTTTCATTGAACTTATTTTTTCCATTTAATGTGTTTGGCAACTTAATTTATACATTTTTAAAATTTATTACTATGAATTTTACTTTTTTAGTTTTATATAAGGTCAATTTTATTTATTTTCCTAACGTCTCAATGATAAACCAAATTATGTCTTTAGATTTAAAATTACTTAATCCGGAACAACGAAAAGCTGTTGAGGAAATTGAAGGTCCCTGTATGATTATAGCAGGCGCGGGCAGCGGGAAAACAAGAGTGCTGACTTACAAAATCGCATATCTTATAGAATCGGGTGTAAATCCTAATGCAATTCTGGCGCTTACGTTTACGAATAAAGCAGCGAATGAAATGAAAGATAGAATCAATTCACTGCTTAAAGTCAAATCCAATAATATCTGGATGGGTACGTTCCATTCTATTTTCGCGAAGCTGTTAAGATTTGAGGCGGAAAAAATCGGGTTTACGAGAAATTATACAATTTATGATACCACCGATTCTGTGAATCTCATTAAACATATTATGACTCAGAATTCCATTTCAACCGATAAGCTTAATCCGTCCGGTGTCCATTCCGCAATAAGTTTTTTAAAAAATAAACTTATTTCCTGGGAAGAATTTATGGAATCCGCAAAAACATATTATGAAAAAAATGTAAGTAAAATTTATCCCGAATACCAGTCTGCATTATTGAAATCTAATGCAATGGATTTTGATGACCTTCTTCTCAGACCAATTGAATTATTTAAACTTCATCCGGATGTGCTCGGGAAATATCAGGAGCGGTTTAAATTTATACTCGTGGATGAATACCAGGATACAAACAAAGCTCAATATGTTCTTATTAAAATGCTTGCGGAAAAAAATCAAAATATTTCTGTCGTCGGAGATGATGCGCAATCTATTTATAAATGGCGGGGAGCGGAGATTCAAAATATTTTTGACTTTGAAGACGATTTTAAAGAACATAAAATTTTCAGGCTCGAACAGAATTACAGGTCAACAAAAAATATTCTTCAGTTCGCAGGTTTCGTGATTAAGAAAAATTTGAAGCAAATTGAAAAAAACTTGTGGACTGAAAACAACAGCGGCGAACAGGTTCATTTAAGCGAAAATCTTACGGATAAAGATGAAGCCTCTAAAATTGCAAAATTAATTTCCTCCGAAATTCACAGCAGAAAATTAAAATTCAAAGATTTTGCAATTCTCTACAGAACAAATGCCCAGTCGCGGATATTTGAAGAATATCTCCGTCAATACGGTATTCCTTACATAATAGTTGGCGGCACAAGATTTTATCAGCGTAAGGAAATAAAAGATATTCTTGCCCATCTGAAAATTATACTGAACCCGAAAGATAATGAAGCTCTTATGAGAGTGATGGATTTAAAAGGCGGAATTGGCAAGGTGACCATAGATAAATTAAACTCTATTGCATCAGAAAATAATTTACAAATATTTGATGTAATAAAAAATATTAACCAATATAAAGTTTTTACGAGCAGGTTAAAAAATTTGTTGCTTGGAATCATTAATTTCGTTTTTAAATACCAGTATTTAAAATCCGACATCAGTCTTTCCGAAGTTGTCAGAGGAGTCATCGATGAAACGGGAATGATTAACACGTTAAGAATGGAAAATTCAAATGAATCAGAAGAAAGAATAAATAATATAAAAGA
>PNBM01000194.1 GCA_003135995.1 Ignavibacteriota bacterium
GGATTCAGGCGGCATTAATATATCTAAAATGAAATTTGTTGATTCAGTATTCTTTAAAAATCTGAATTCAGGTGTGATTGAACAAAAAGATATTTTAGTCGTTAAGGATGGAGCTACTACAGGAAAAGTAAGTTATCTTGACAAAAATTTTCCTTATGAAGTCGCTTCGATTAATGAGCATGTTTTTAGATTAAAGATTGATGAAAATAAAGGATGTTCAAAATATGTTTATTGGTATCTAAAAAGTTCAAAAGGTCATAAACAGATTTTATTGGATTTTAGAGGCGCAACTGTTGGGGGGATTACAAAATCTTTTCTTGATAAAATTATTTTTCCATTACCAACTTTATTTGAACAAAAAAGAATTGCGGATTTGCTCGACAAAGTAGATGTTCTTAGACGAAAAAGAAAACAATCAATCCAACTTCTCGATGATTATTTAAAATCCGTATTCTATGATATGTTCGGCGATCCTGTAAAAAATGATAAAGGATGGAAAATTAAATTATTTGGTGAAATAATTAAATCAATCAGATATGGGACTGGAAGTCCGCCTGTGTATTCCGAAATTGGTATTCCTTTTATTCGCGCTACTAATATAAAAGGAGGAACAGTAGTAGAAAATGAATTAAAATTTATTACGGAAGAAGAAGCATATAAAATTGCTAAATGTAAAATTACAAAAAATAATTTAATTATTGTAAGGAGTGGTGTTAATTCAGGTGATTGTGCAATAATTAATGATAAATATTCTGGTTCATATGCCGGTTATGATTTGATCGTTGATATTGATTATCCTTATTCTGTTTTTTACAATTATTTAATTAATTTGCCATATTGTAAATCAGTTTTGTTGCCATTATCGAGAAGAGCAGGACAACCTCATTTAAATTCTGAACAAATACAAAGGTTGATATTTTTCTTTCCGATTAAAAACTTACAAATTAAATTCGCTCAAATCGTTGAGCAAGTCGAGAAAACAAAATCCAAAATGCAAGAAAACTTGAAAGAACTTGAAAATCTATTTAATTCGTTAATGAATAATTTTCTTAATAATAATATTTATTAGCAAAATGAATACTACAAAATTAAAGATATCAGATTTAAGAGATAAATTTTCTAATGGACAAATAAATCTGGATCCACCTTATCAAAGAAGACCCGTCTGGCGCACAAAACAAAGAGAACTTCTACTTTCATCTTTATTTAACGGGATACCGGTTCCTGCGTTAATATTTCATGTAAGGTTTGATAAAAAAAAGAAAAAGGATATATATGATGTTTTAGATGGAAAACAAAGAATCGAAACAATATTACATTTTATTGAAAAGAAGATATTAAAGGATGAAGGTAAATTGAAGGTTAGTTTCAAAAATCCAAATACCAACAAACTCGATATATTAGAGTACAAGGATTTACAAAATAAAAAAATAAATGAAGTATATTCTCAATTGTTAGAAAAATTCTGGGGCTATGAAATTCCTGTCATAGAATATTCGGGAGATTTGGAAGATTTCTTTGGCAATAATGTTGCTGCAATGGAGGTATTTGTAAGAATCAATTCAACAGGTTCTCCTTTGAAGAAAAATGAAATTAGGCATGCAAAGAATTCCGGTCATTTCTTCGATCTTGGTTTGAAATTAGAAAGGAAATATAAGAAATTGTTCCACAATAAATGGAAGATAGTATCCAAAAGAGATATAGATAGATATATTCTTCATGAATTTATTTTAGAATTATGCACTTCTATATATGAGGAGAAAATTACGAATAAAAGAGAAAAACTCGAATATGTTATAAATAAAGGAATATTCAAAACAAAAGAATTAAACTTTATAAATAAAAGATTCAACGAAATAATTAACTGGATAAAATCAATATTTCCGAATGAGGAAATAAATACTACGAGATTTAAAAATAAATCTGATTTCTATTCCTTATTCAATGTATTGTATTCTTTATTAATGGATAACTATGTATCTGTTGATAAAAAAGCCAATATAATAGCAGGTAATTTTTTAAAAAGCTTTTCTTATCGGTTAAATAAACTCGATGTTAATGTAAAACCATATAATAATAACAATAATAAAATCAGAGATAATGATAAAAGCGATATTGATTATTTAATTTCGACAAAACACTCTACTGATAATATTAAACAACGGACGATTCGCCACAATTACATTTTATCATTATTAAAAGATGGTTTTTTCATTAAAAAGAAAGATAAAAAAAGAAATTTCTCTACTAATGTTAAAAATATTCTATGGTTTGAGGCAACTCAGAAAACAAGTAAACCCAAATGTCCAAGGCCGTTTAATTATAAAAATTGCAAAAATTTTTTAACGTATGATGATTCACAAATAGATCATAATTTCCCTTGGGCTAAAGGAGGTCCAACAAAATTACATAATGCACAACTTCTTTGTTCAGTATGTAATAAAAGTAAGGGACGTAAATAATTGTATAATTTTTATAACTTAAATATATGTCATTATATAATATAGACGGCAAATTGCAAAATTCTATTGGAAAAAATGATTATTGGTTGCTTTTCCGCAAATTTAGAGGTTCACCTATGCATAGTGCAATTGTTAACGAAATAATGGATTATCTTGAAATGAATAAAGATTTCATAGACTCGCAGCATTTAGGCTCTGATATATTTAAAAAATTGAAAAAGTAAATCCTGAACTATTAAATCAAGAACCCGCAGATGAAATCGGAAGTCTTTTCGGAATGACGCTTTGGAATGTTCTTGCGGATGATAGCGATGATTGGAAATATTTAAAAAAATCAATAGATTCTCTTGACGCTCTGACAGGAATGGAATATTTTAAATAATTTTACCATTAAAATGTATAAAGAACATACAACAACAGAAGAACGTTCACTTAATTTGTTTCATACAATTGACCCAGGTTTGGTGAATCGAAGGAAAATTCAAACTTTATTAGGTCAAATTGGGATGAACATAATCGATGAAGCAATTAATAAAATCCCAAAAGAGAATAATGCACTCGATGATATTAGAATCGACCATATTTACACAGATGTAATTCTTACGTTTTGTAAATTAAATAAAATTAAAACGCTATCTGAGGTATTATCTTCCGAATGCGGGACATTATTTTGTTCAACAGAAGAATTTGCTCCATGCGATAATATTTATAAAGAAGAAAGAACAGTTTCTAAAATAATACCAAGAGGAAATTATGATTATGAAATTGAAGTTCATTTTACAACCAAAAGAGTAACATCTGATACAATGCGTTATCAGTTAAATAAAGGAGACACTTTATCAGTAATAGCGGAATTAAATAAAAGAGAGGGAAATAAATTAATATATCACCCTTTTATTATTGGTGCTCCATGGTTACATACTGAAGATCCAAATTGGGTAGATAAAGTTATTTGGTGGAATAGGTATTATTATGAAAACTTTATTGAAGATTTTGATGAATTCAAAAAAGTTGAAGAAATAGAAGACCCTAAGAATTTCGATATTATGAAAGAAATATCTGAATCTGCTTTCAAATCATGTATAGCCGAAATAATAGGTGACACGACTCAAAAAGATTGGGGTGGTGAAACCTCAGATCATTATTCAACGCATATTAGACTAAACAGAAAAAGGATAAAAGCTTCGTTTATATTCAAAGGACCATCAAGATTTGCCCCAATGGACTTAAACCATCTCGGCAAAAACAACGACCAAATTTATAGGCTTACTAAAGAACCTGCGGATGTATTTTTCGTTCAACATTGTCATGACATAAATCAAGCTGTTAGAGAAACACTGCGAGCATTTGCTGTTCAGCCATCAAATCCAAGAAGATACTGTTTAATAGATGGTAGAGATAGTTTAAGACTTTTGAAGGCTTATAATCTTTTAGATAAAGCAATTGAATTAAGTAAATAATTCTTGATAAAGATTATTATATATTAATTTAAAGATGGAAGAAAAAATTACGAAAACATATTTTCGCTCTCCTGATGCAAAAGTGTTAGTCATCGGTCACGACCCGAGATTACAAACAAGTAATACACAGGCCGAATATGCTTTTTTCGCAGACTATTTCTTTAAACCTAAATCCAGTGATAGAAGAGAACATGCCAAATATGAACTGGCAGAAGCATTATATACTTACATCAACTGGCTGACCGATAATAAATACAATATCGATGATTTTATTATTACAAATTTATGCAATCATCACCTGCCAAAAGCTCCAACAGGAAAAACTGTTTTTATTCCGGAAGATAAAGCAAAAGAAGGATTGGAAAATATAAAACAAATTCTTAAAGAATTTAAAATTAAATTTATATTAGCTACATCACAACAGGTAAATTACTGGCTCCAAAAACTCGGCTTTTATAATTCCGAAAATGACTTCCTGATTAAATCAGAACCTAAAGAAAATGGTGTTAGAGATAATTATTACGAAGCTGTACAAAGCCGAGCATTTCTCGATATATGTGGAAGAGAATACCTTGCAGACGGAATTCCTTTATTTCCAGTACTACACATTAAACAATACCCTTTGAGAAGTAGGATAAAAGCTAATTACGAAAAGTTACTTCTCAATTGTATAAACGAAATTAAGAAACTTTAAAGTGAGATACAGGCCATATAAACCAAGGGTAAGTAGTTACAAATCACTAAGAATATCAAAATTCAAAGGCTTTCATATTTCTCATAAGCAGGCTGAAGCACTTGAAAAATCTTTAACTCCTAGAGGGAAAGTAATATTTTTATCAACGATGTTCGGAATTTTAATTATTTTTCTTATAATTATTTCGAATATTAATCATCCTGTAAACTATCAAATTAATGCTAACAGCTATATTGAAAACAATAAGGTTGGATATATAGACGGTTTAAGATTTACTTATTCCGAAAAAGATAGTTATACATATGTGACACTTGATAACTCAATCACAAAGAAAAATAAATACAGTTTAGTTAAATTTATGTGTGATGTAATAAACAATATAAAAGGATACAATAAGATTTCAAAAATAAAATATACTTCGACAAAAATTGAAAATAAATCTGGATATAAGGTCTGGGGTAATTATAGTACTTATTATTTGATACCCGATTTGAACGAGGCAAAACTTACGAGTTTTAAATTTTATTCAGCAGAAAAATGATTTTTACTAGTATTAAAAATCAAAGTTAAAATAAATATGAAAACATATGTTAATCCTAAAATGCTTGAATGGGCTAGAAGTAGATGTGGATTCTCTGTTGATTCATTAGCAAAAGAATTAAAGAAATCGACTTCAGAAATTACTGAATGGGAAAACGGTACCAAATCGCCATCTTATACAACATTAGAAAAACTAGCATATCAATATTTTAAAGTACCGCTTGCTATTTTCTTTTTTCCCGATCCGCCACATTTAGATGATCCTAAAACAAAAATGAGAAGACTTCCCGATTATGAATTATCAAGATTATCACCAGATACGTTTCAGAAAATTAGTCTAGGACAAGCATATCAAGAATCTGTTATTGCACTATTAGGAAAAGAGATGAGTTCGAAGGCTATTTTTAAAGATATTGAAACAATTTCAATCGATTCAATAATTAAATTGGCTAAAATCGCTAGGGATTACATTGGAATAAGTGTTCAAGAACAAATTTCATTTAATAAATTTGATGGTGCTTTTAAAAGATGGAGACATAGAATTGAAAATGCAGGTATTTTTACGTTTAAGGATTCATTTGAGGATAAATTTATATCAGGTTTTTCTTTATTTCATGAGAATTATCCAATTATCTTTATTAATAATTCAAATGCATTTTCCAGACAGATATTTACCTTAATTCATGAGCTTGGACATATACTTTTTGGGGTTAATGGAATATCTGATATCGATGATAAATATTTGGAAATGATGTATGGAGTGGAAAAAGATATAGAGATAAAATGTAATAAATTTGCGGCAGAATTTTTGATTCCAAGTGATATAATAAGAAAAGAATTATATAATCAAAATATTAATGAAATTTTTATATCTGATCTTTCCAAAAAATATTCTGTAAGTAGAGAGGTAATTTTAAGACGTTGTCTTGACAATGGGAAAATCAGTAATGCTGAGTATATATCATATACAACAAAATGGAAGAATGACTATTTACGGAATAAAAAAGAAAAAGATGGGGGCTCTTATTATTTAACAAAGTTATCATATTTGGGAGAAGGGTATACAAAAATTGCCTATTCCAACTATAAAACAGGAAAAATATCTGCCGTAGATCTAGGACAACATTTAAATATGAATTCACGATATTTAAGCAAACTAGAAGGTTATTTAAAACAGTAATATGTATTTATTTGATACAAATATTTTTTATGCATTATCACATTTTTATCCTGATAATTTCCATTCTCTTTGGATAAAAATAAATTCTCTTGTATCAAGCGGAGAACTAATTTCAGTAAAAGAGGTTTACAGAGAAATTAAAAAAAATTGCCCTGAAGAACATATCGAATTATGGGTAAAAAGTAACAAAGAAATATTTATAATTCCAACTGAGAAAGAATTAAAATTAGTTGCTAATATGATGACGATAGAAGAAAACAGGAATTTGATAAAGAAAAATAATATATTAAAAGGTTTACCGGTCGCAGATCCCTTTATTCTTGCAGTTGCTAAAATTAGAAATGCAATTGTAGTAACTCAAGAAGCTGATAAATCAGGGGCGAGGATACCTAATATTTGCAAGAAAAACGAGATTGAATGTATATCATTGCAAAAATTTTTTAACAAAGAAAATGTAAAGTATTAATTTCTTTATCAATTATGATGGAAATTAAAAAACGTTATTAAAAACGAGACTTTCAACTTATTTTAAAAATGCCTCCTTCAGTTTTTCTATTGTGTCCTCAATCTGGCTTTTAAAATGCACAGCAAGTAATTGCAGGTCTCCGTTTATTTTTTACAACTGTTTTATCCACGATTACGCTACCGTTTACTTTAAATCCTGACAATATGAATTTGAAAATACCAGTGTTGTCGGATAGGGCTTCTTCGAGGTCGCTGATTTTGTCAGAGTAAGGATAATATGATTCAGATTAAATCGTTTTATTACACTTTTTCAAATTAAAAATATTTATATTTTAAACAAACCAAAAAGTCTGAATATTTATGTCTAAGCACAAAAATAATATACATGAACTATACCCCTTACTTCAAAAAGCAGAAACGGATATTCTAGCACAATTAGATTTGCTACTTATAGGTGGAAATTACAAAAAGGTAATCGAAGAAACAGAAAAAGCTATAATTAAATATCCCGGCAATAGTTTTTTTTATATAATGAAATCAATTGCTCATTCACAGATTGGTCAAAAAGATGAAGCTTTAAAGACTTTGAAGCAGGCAGAAGAAAAATTTCCACCGGATTACGAAATCCTTTTCCAACTGGCAAAAATTTATGAAGACCTAAGGGATTATCCAAATGCAGAAAAATATTACAGGAAATCTTATGACCTAACACCTAAGAAATTTAAAGATGCGCGCTCCGATTGTCTGAATGACCTGGGAGCATTAAATTGGGGGTTTAATTTCAGAGATGTAGCACTTGTATACTGGAGACTGGCAATTAAAGAGTACCCTAAAAATATTAAAGCTAAAGAAAATCTTAAAAATTGCTCGAATAAATATGGAGAGCCAGCTTCACCTAATAAATTATTTGATGATATATACCATTTTCAAAAAATACAAACACGGAAATATTTTGAAGTTAAGGATAAAATTGAATTCTCTTCCCCGGATGAAGTCAATCAAGTAATTGGAATTATAAATGATACATGGAATAATAAAATAGCTCCTGAAAAAGATAAACTTGATACCTTATCTGTTGATGAAATCAATAAATTGTTTGAAAGCTTTGATTTGAATTTTTCTAATCTGGAATGAGAGTGCAACCTTCCGCCATCTATGTGTATATTAAAAGCTATTGTAAATCTCTAAAAACACCAACCACTGGCTACCACGTTTTATGAAATCCTGTCCTCTGAAATTTGTTTGCCCAATATTTATTAATCAGTAGTAATAATAAAGGGAGTTGTAAACACTCCCTTTATTTTAAATTTAAAATTACTTAATAAGTAACATTCGTTTTGTATCTGAAAAGTTACCCGCTTGAAGCTTGTAGAAATATACTCCACTTGAAAAGTTTCCTGCGTTCCAATTGACTTCATAAGTGCCCGGGGATTGGGTTTCGTTTACTAATGTTTGTATTTCGTGACCGAGGATATCAAAAACTTTCAAAGATACTTTACTGTTTTTTGTAATTTGATATTTAATTTTCGTTGAGGGATTAAATGGGTCGGGATAATTTTGACATAATGAATATTTATCAGGAATTTCAGTTGAGATTTTTTGAATTCCAATTATATCTAATAGAAATCTTCTCCAAACCCCAGGTGTTCCTTCCCAACAACCAGCTAAAATATAATCACCGAAAACGAATATGGATGTGATCCAAATATTGGTTAGACCTTGATTTTTTTGTAGCCAAGTCACACCTGCATTTGTACTTAAATATACTCCACCCAATTTGGTTCCGGCAAATAGATTATAACCGGAAGTGAATAAAGCATTAACATTTTTATCGCTTAATCCGACATTAATCCAGTTCTGACCGTTATCAGTTGATTTAAATACACCACCATTAGCGCTTGCAGTAGAGTCCAAACCGCAAATAAAGATATTTGATCCTGAAATTACCATTGTATTAAATCTAATATTTGTAGGTAACCCGTTATTAAATGAAGTCCAGTTAACACCATTGTTTGTAGAACGGTAAACAAGACCTTTACCACCTACATAAATATTTAGACCGCTTGAAGCAATTGAACTTATAGTATTATCAATTAAAGCAATTTTAGTCCAACTTGCACCAATATTACTTGAGCGATAAAATCCTGTATCAGTATTTACTAAAATATTAGTACTAGTAACTTCTACTGCATTAATGGAGTGATTATTAAAGCCGATTAAAGACCAATTAACACCCTCGTTTGTTGACCGGTATAAACCGCCTCCATAACCACCCATCATATAGGTGCTTGCATAAATATCATTGTTATAAGACTTTATTATGGTTGCTGAAAAAGTAAGTTGTATCCAGTTCATACCGTAATCTGTTGAACGGAAGAAACCAGCANNAGTTGCCGCAAAACTTGTTGCACTACCACTAGAGAAATTTGTTGGAACCCATTGAGCAAACACTGAATTGCTAAATATTACCGATAACACTAAAATTACTTTTGTAAATGTTTTCATATGTTATGTTTTTAGTTTAATATTTATTCTTAATTTTATTATACCTGATTTTTCTTTTTTAAAACCGAGGGCTTTAACTTTCGAATATTTTGTATTATTTAATCAATAACATACTTTTTGTATCTGAATAACTTCTGGTTTCAATTCTATAGTAGTAAACTCCGCTCGAATACTTCGAAGCACTCCATTTCACTTCATAATTTCCGGGTGATTGATTTTCATTTATCAACGTTTCAATTTTCTTTCCGGTAATATCAAAAACTTTTAAAGTTACGAATTGTTCTTTAGGTATCTGATACTGAATTGTAGTACTTGGGTTAAATGGATTTGGATAATTCTGACTTAATGAATAATCACTAATTTTAGTTGACTTTTCAATTTTAGTAATTACAGTTTGTAACAGAGCTCCATATACTCCTAAATTAGTTTGTGATAATATATACAAATTACTAGAAACCATGTCATATGACCCATAAGTATTTGGAAGTCCAATAAACGTAATCCAGTTTAATCCACCATTAGTTGATTTGAAACAATTCTGACTATTATCAACTCCTGCAAATAAATTATCATTATTTACAACTATTAAGCCTGTCATGTGTCCACGATATGATGGAAAGGGTGATGGAATTGAATCCCAGCTTAAACCTGTGTTGGTTGATTTGAAAATTCTTCCAAACGATGTAGCATATATATTACTACCTAATGGTGTCATATATCTTACTTCATAGTAACCTAATTGTTGACTTATAGGCAATCCTGCATTTGAATTAATCCAATTAACACCATTATTTGTGGTTGAGAATAATCCTACCATGGTACTAGCAAATAATCTTGTACCTATGAATTTCATAAAACTAGTATGAGAATTATTAGGACGCATATAACTCCATCCGCCCCCTGTTACAACGCATCTTACAACCCCACTATCTGTTCCAGCGAATAGGTAACTGCTATTAGCTGCTAAACTTCTTATTGGATATGTTGGTAAAGTTATATCACTCCAAGTTACTCCTTGATCCGTTGAATACCAAAGACCACTTGAGTTTTTAGCATAAACATAATTTCCGTTTGATGTTAATGATGATATTGTTAAATTTGATAACCCAGAACATTGTTCCCAAAACCAACCACTATCAGTTGTACGATATAAACCAAATCCATTCGTTCCAGCAAATATATTGCTAGACGTTGTTTTGGTTAAACCCGTTATTTGATAGGGAACAGCAACTAATCCCCATTGAGCATTTCCCACACTTACTAAAAATACAAGAATTACTAAGATTAAAATTAATTTTTTCATAATGTTTTATAAATTTTATTTATACTTACTAATATTATCTCATAATTTTTTGGTATAAAATAAATATGGCGCAAATAAAGTAACACCAACGCTTAAAAGTACTGGGGTACTCGCCACGTTTGATGAAAACAATAAGTGCGCCATTAATTATAGCGCAGCTCATTGCTCCATTCACGTGACTTTTATAAACTCCCCAGTTTTTTAAGCGGAACAGTTGCAATTGCTACCTTTAAAACTTATAGTGAGAACGTAATATTCCCATGTCTGAAAAATGGGATTATTAATTTTCGATAAGATAATCAGTTGTTCGTAATAATAAAATGAAGAATATCGGTGGTATAATAGATTTGAGAGCAGAGATGTTCTCGTTTTTTTATTGAGGGAAATTGCTCCGAGTACTGAACCACGCAGTGCATCACCCGGCAGGACCGGAGTACAAATCCGCGTAATTCCGCACCTCGGAAATATCACTTTGCGTAATTCCACACCTCGGATAATATATCTCAATCACTCAGTTGCACTAAGACATCTATTCCGCTCGTAAAGCTCACCGCATTTTCCGGACAGTCGCAGTTTGAAGTTGTAAGCACATGTAGCGCAGTGCTCCCCCTTTTTACGGTTTAAAACCAACTGGAGGATTTCTTTTACGTTGTCGCAGGCTCGTGTGCGGAAATTCAGGTCTTTCGCATCAGCCTGCCCACAGTGAAGGAGTATATAGTCAATCCGGCGGAAAGACGATTGAACACACCAGCACTTGTGTGTGGTCTTCTTTGTGTCTGTACCTTAAATTCATCCACAGACCTTCGTCAGCTGTGATGCCGTCTGCGATGTCGTCTAGCTGAAGATCGTGTAGCACGTAATCTTTTGTGGTGCCGTAAGGTTCGGGTGAATCTATCAGGTGGCACTTTAGTTAGTAGCCTTGGTCCTGGTCAAGGATGAAGTCCACTGTAAAATATAATATGTTTTTCGATCTGGCTTTTTTACTTTTGATTGTCATTTTTTTGAGTTTAAATTTTTTTGATATGCATTTGGTTTCAGTTAATTGTTACGAGAGTAATTGTTCCGAGGGTGACTGCCCGAGGGTGATAGTCCGAGGGTACCGCACCACGCGGTTAAGTGCTCTTCCCACTGCGTAAATGCGCACCCTCGGATGTGTACCCTCGAAAAATGGTGTACAATTAGGTGTGATTTAATTACTACTTTTTGTACAATATCAGGTTTCAAGTCACTCCCTCGGTTTTCGGAAACGTTTATTCGTTCTGTTAATTCTAGTATTTAATTAAAGGTTTCAAGCTACTCCCGCGATTTTCAAAAACGTTATCGAGTTCTGTTAATTCAAGGAATTTGTTTTTATTCAGTTAAATAAAGATGAAGATTAATGCGCGGACACTTTAAATATTAAACTCAGAGTGAAAGAAAGTTCTTAAAAAAATCTTAAAACAACAGCGTTTCGCTAGAAACGTATATTGTTTTCTATTATCTTTATATCTATTAAGATCTATTAGGAGGGACACTAAATCGGCTAAACCTTTAACTGTATTGATGTTCAGCCGATTCAGGACTTCGTTTTCTTTAAACTGCTCCCATACTATATTTAAGCTACTCCCACAATATTGACTAATATTTTTAAGTAAGTCCCATATCATATTCAACTCAGTCCCATACTCTTCAAGCTAGACCCATACCCTTTTAGGCTGCTTTTTTAAGAGATTCGATATCCTCTGGATACAACCAATAATTTTCAGGGTTATAGTATTTAGACCTTTTCCCAATTTCAAATAATTCATTTCCGATATTATATTCCTCAAAAGTAGGACGGACACCATCACCTTTACACCACTGCCTAATTGTTATCGCTTTAATCCTTTTACTATAGAAGATAATGAATACAACTTTANNTTCGCTTCAACCTGAGCAACTGTACTTTGAACCGGTTTTTCTATAACTGAAGGAACATCATATTCTGGTTCGTATGATTCTTCTTCATTTTTCTTAAATGTGTAATTGCCCGGATCGTATGTTTCTTTATTTAGAGTAAAGATTTTCCCTTCCTCTATTTTAATATACCCTCTGCTTTTTAAAACATTCAATAGTAATTTGATTACTCTATGGTCCATGCCCAGTTCTTTTTCAAGTGACGTTTGAGTTAAACAGGATTTCAGTATTGATTCATTATCCAATAAACAATGCCTGTCCCGTGCCATCAGATAAAAATACAATTTTAAACATTTAACAATTAATCTTTTATTACTTCCAGTAGGATCAATTTCCATTTTAATACCGAATATTAAATCATCAACAGCTTTATCGTAAATTTTCATAAACTTAGGATACTTCTTACCTTCCGTAATATCAACTTTCCTGAATTTTCTCATGTATTCATTTTCGTCAAGTAATCGATATCTGCTCTTTCTTTTTTCTAACAGCCCTGCTTCCTGAAGTTCTTTTCAAGACTCATATATAGTGGCAGGTGAAGTTGCATAATAATTCGCCATTCCATCAACTTCAATTTTAAATGTTTTATTTGGTGCATGCTGAAGAAAGTAATTGTATTTAATCTTCAAAGATAAAAATACCCAAGTGCTATAATTCGAATCGAATATTTCGTATTCGTCGAACAAAAATTCGGGTTTAATTTGAACGTGGTAGTTTTCTTTATTCATATGTTTAATTGTTTTTAGGTTTTTTNNTTTCAATCATACCAAATTTTACTAGTTCTCTGAAAGCACGCCTGATTATATTTCTGCATACTTTGGTTTCTCGGAATATCTGATTGATATTAAGGTCCTGGCTTATGCCCAGGCGATAATATTCGGGACAATCAAGCCAGTCCATGAACTTAACCTGCGACTTTAGAATCAGAAAAAGGTAAAACGAGAAATAGCATTTAAACGGAATTTCATA
>PNBM01000237.1 GCA_003135995.1 Ignavibacteriota bacterium
CCGGAAAATTGATTAATGGAAAACGGTACTTCATACGTTCCGGGTTTTAAATTTTCATTCACAAGGGTTGCGACTTCCCTTCCAAGAATGTCATATACTTTTAAAACAACCGGACCATTTTTCGATTTTGGAATCTGAAATCTTATAATCGTTGACGGATTAAACGGGTTCGGGTAATTCTGGAATAGCGTATATTCTGTTGGTACGCTTTCGCTTGTTTGTTTTAAAGTTGTAATCAATTTCAAACCGAAATTAACCGAATCAATTTTACTTGTCGAAGTAACAAAGACACTCGTGCTATCGCTCATAAATCCGGGACGATTAACAATTATCTTCAAATATCCGGTAGGTAAATATTTAATATGGTAAACGCCATTATCATCCGTTATAGTACATCCTACATATGTGTTACTTCTTTTTGCATAAACGAATGCATCTTTTAAATTCCCTATTACCGCATCCGTTAACCTCATTACCTTTCCGCTGACAGAATTATCAGCATCCCCGCTAAACATGCGAATAGCACTGATATCTACATTAGTCATATTTCCTGAAGGATAAAGCGTAATAGCATTTTCCCAGTAAGTTGTAGAAGGGTAATAAGTTATCACGTAATCATTAGGAGGAGTGGAATTTGGAAATACTCCTATATAAAGTGAATCGTGGGGAACATTCGGAAGCGCATAAGTTCCGTTCGATTGAATATTTGCGGAATCGAGAATAACAATTTTAGCATCCGATTTATCAAGTTTGAAAGCTCTGACAATTCCGCTTGTAACAAGCTGGTTGTTGTCGGAATATCTTACGGTACCGGAGACAGCATAAGTTGTTACTATATCAGAAGTATCGCCATATAATACTCCACCAATATAACATCCTATAAGCTGATCAATTCCTATTCCACCAAAATCTTGCGCTTCATAGGTAGATAAACCAAAACCGGTACTATAAGTAACCGATTCATTACCCTCAATGTTATAAGCAATAAAACTTTTTGTCTTTACAGATGTTCCTAACAAAGAAGTGGATCCGGTATCTAAACAATAGTGTTTATCAGGTGTAGTGTTACATCTTATAATAGAATCTCCCTTTCTTGAAGTTAGACTGTCTACTAACTCTTCGAAAGGATGATAAGAACAGTAAGTATTACTTCTGCAATATAAATTACCTGTCAGAGAATCAAATCGAAACATGGTTCCGGGAATTCCGGGAAAACCATTATCAGTAACAAAATATTTTTTAGAATCGATAATTGTATCTTTATAAATCCTGAGTTTATGATCATAAGAAACGAATGCAGAAGACGCAAAATGATATTTATAAACATTTCCCACGGCGAGCGGGAAATATTTTGGCGTAATTGTATCTAATATTGCCTGCCCGAATACTTTATATACTGCTTTCGTCGTTGCAGCATAGATTGTGTCTCCGGAATTTGGATTTTTAACAATCCCCATAATATTTTTTGATGGAGCGAATGTATTGTTATACAAAAACCAGTTCAGTCCCTTGTTAGTACTTTTAAAAATACCCTCGCCGGTTCCATAGTATCCGTTCCCCGTAGCCGCATAAAAAATATTTCCATCGAGTGGATCAAATTCCAAATCGTTGCATGGTTTATTGAAAATTTGTACCCAGTTGTCTCCACTGTTAGTAGATTTCATAATTCCTCTGTTACTTGGACAAACTATATAAATTGAGTTGTCCGAAGGTGTGAAAAATATTTTACCGCTATGCAATGTATCACTACTTATAAGTTGAAAAGTATTTCCTCCCGTTGTACTTTTGAATAAGCTATTCCCCAAAATAACAAATACAGTATTGTGATTTGTCGGATTTATCCAAATACCTCCATAATAACTACCACTGTAATTATCCGAAAGAGTATCTATCCCTATCCAGTTTACTCCTCTGTTAGTTGTTTTATAAAAATTAGCCATATTAGAGCCTGACAAGAAACCTGAATACATTATTGAATCATTAACTGGGTCTATTGCAACACCATAACAATTTGCCATATAGATAGAACCAAATATATTATGAGTACTTATACCATTATTATCCGTGTAAAACGCAGCTTGATATGGCTCCCAACCGGGAGGATAATATCCGTATAAAATTAAATTTGTATCGATTGTCGATATTCTTAAATCTTTCACATATGCGATTTCAATACCGTACGTCCCCCATCCGATAACATTTTTTAAGATTCCATTATGATAACTATCTGAAAATTGATTAGAATTATAGTTAAGTCTGTATACATCTCCATACCGGGGGTCATATAAGTCTCCCTGCCAGTAGCCGAATAATTGAATGTAAAAATTTTTATACCCTGCCTGTGGTAAGTTAATTTTATAAAAATGCGAGATGCTTGCAGAATCTGAATTATAAATCTCAATTGTTTTTGTGAGATTTGGATACTGCGAAAAACTAACAGAACTAATTAAGATGAAACAAATTGAAAAAAACAGCGCTGATTTTTTCATAATGTTATTTATTTAATTAAAATATTCTTTTAGCGTGTATGATTTATCCCAGGTGCGTTCGAACATTTCCGCCATCGTTTCCGCATAATCTTTATTTCTGAATATCACATCGGCTTCGTTATTCTTCTTATCAACTTTATCGGTAATATTCAGGAAAACAGTTTCGCGGTCGAAAATCACCATATTGGGAATTTTGCTTTTTATTAATTTTAATTTCTCGCCGTAACTTTCGAATTTTGTAAAAACATTTTTCAAATCTTCGTCCGTACAGTCAATCCATCTGCCGTTTTTCTTTATTTTAAAATTACCGTTGATTTCGTAAATGGATTTTATTGTTCCGCCTTTTTTTATGAAGTTCGCAGCGGTTTCATCAATCTCATCCGAGATATGCATTTCCATTCTTATAAAAAGGAGAATTTCTTTTTTAGAATTTTTTATCAGGTCGACAAATTTTTGCACTCTGTGCAGATTATATCCGCGTATTAATTCAATGTTCAGAGATTTATCCTTTTCGGTTTTTTCCGAACCGTAAAGAGGTTTGAGATTATTAAATGTGTCTTTTAAATTTGCGATGTGCTTTTCATTATCCTTTTGTGCTTTTAACTCAAGCTTATCGAGTATAACATCCGGACTTATCATTTCATACAATAGAGTCCGGTTTGTTTCTATTTCATTACAATAACCTTTTTCAACAAAAGATTTCATAATGTCATAAACGTCGGTACGCCTTATTTTAGCGGCGTTTGCAATGTCTGGCACGGACATGCTGCGTCCTTTAATCAGTGCGATAAAGATTTTTGATTCGTATTCGTTGAAGCCGAGCGATTTTAATTTTTGTATTAATTCACTCATATTTAAAGTTATAGTAGGTCTAACCTACGACAAGTTAAAATAATTGTATATTAATGTCAAGAGGAATTTTTTGTAAGAGCAATGACACTCAAATGATAGATACAACAGATTAATTCGGATTTTAATAAAAATGAAACTGTCGGGAGGAAACTCCCGACAGCATATTTAAATTCTTTTCTCTTGTAGCCGCAACCTTTAGGTTGCGNNCCGATAAATCGGAATCTTCGACCCGCGGCTACAAAGAAATTTGAATTTACGGAGAAATTCATTCCTCCGGATCGTACACAAAAATTTATTAATCTGCTTTAATAATTTTCCCTTCTTTTTTATTCTTTATTTGTTTAAGCATTTCGTTCAGTTCGTGTTTTTTTGTCATCTGTTTTTGTTTTCTTATTTCAGGCGGGTCAATTATCATTCCCGGTATGACTTTTGTTAATCCGAAGTTCGCTACAATTATTGCAACATCGTTAGCATTAACATCATTATCTCCATTGAAGTCGCAGCTTAAATACCCTGTTAATCCGTACTGCGAAATGAATATCGGAATATCATCCGCATCGATTGAACCATCCTGGTTCGGGTCACCGCCATATATAACCCAAACACCTCCGACTTTCTTCATATTATATCCGAACGCTTTCGCAGAATCGGTTGTAAAGTCATAGTTTACCGGTGTTCCTGTTGCAAAAACCTGAGGTAACCTGCTCCACGTTTCAAGATGGTTTCTGTGTCTTAAGATAATATAATAACTTCCATTTGAAGCTCTTGAAAATAGCGGAGACGCTGTTCCTGTAGATGAAAGAACAATTTTAGCGGTATCAACATAAGCGTATGGTGCAGTGCTGTTTGCAAGATATATCCTTACTGTATCGGTAACCTGCGATGCCCCGTTCCAGAATCCTTCGAGATACCCTTTAAAAATTAATTGAAGACCCCCGGGAGACACACCAAATCGCCAGGCAGCACTAAATGGTCCCCAACCAATTTGATTTTTTGCTCTTACTCTCCACCAGTAAGGTGTACTTATACCTAATGTTAAGGTCTTGGTTGTATCGGTTATTGTTGAATCACGAACTATTCCAGTTGCAAAAGTTGAATCTGTTGTATATTCAAGCCAGTAATTTGATATTGTGAGTGGTTGACTTTTTCCAAAAACATTTTTCATTTTTTTATTTTCAACAGAATTTTTGGATAATGTCTCAATTGCTTTCCGCCATACAAAAGTAACCGGATTCGTAACGACGCCATTGCCCGGAGGATATACAAGTATAGGAGCATTTGGCAGATTTGGTCTCGTCTTAAAATTCCAGACGGTTGACCAAAGTGTGGAACCCACCGAATTTGCGGCATTCACTCTCCAATAATACTTTGTATTCGTTGTAAGCTTGCTTGATGGAACGGTTATCGTTAGTGCTGTCAAACCTGCGGTATCATAAGCAAGCGTGCTAAACGCAGCAGAATCTGTAGAAATTTGAACTCTATAGCTCGTTGCCATAATTGAACTGTTCCATAACAATGTTGGTGTTACGNNTACGATTAAATCTACTGACCCGTTTGCGGGAGAAATTAATATCGGTGGATTCATCAGTGGTGCATCCATAAGCGGTAATCTTATTGCCGTAGTTCCTCCGGATGGATTTACAGTATTAACACCGCTTGGCCATAAACCGGTTGAGCTTGTGTTGAATGTAAGTATAGCTCCGTTTGATAGTGCTCTCTGCTCAACTCTTTGCAATCCGCTTGCAAGGGTATTCGGTAAAATCGAACCCCATCTTCCGTTAAACGCGTTAACACTATCTGTATAATATTGGACAACACTTGGTAATGTATTTCCTGTTTGTTCGAGCCATGTAGTGGCAAGTGGTTTTCCTGTTCCGGCTATGTTATCATAAAGAGTTATAATATTTTTTGGAAGACCAAGTGATATGCCGTAAACACCTGTTCCATAGGGAGGACTTGTAGCAAGATTAAGAGAAAGAACTTGAATAGAATCATTCATAGCATATCTTGCTATCACATTTCCAACGGAGTCTCCGATACAAACCGCAGGATATACATAATTTCCAGCTGTGAACCGCGCATTGCCGGAGTTAAGATTTCCAAACCAACCCGTGAAGGAACCGGATGCATTTGCAACAAAAGTCAAATATTGTCCGGATGTAGTCAAACTGCCTAATGATGTATATATAAACGTTCCGTTTGAATCTATAAGCATTATTATACCCGCACCCAAAGCAGTTGTTCCTAAGTCAGTTCTGACTGCTAATAGATTATAATACCTGTATGTCTTATTTGGTATTAAACCCTGAATTGTTCCTCTGATTACAAGCGGCAACCGGGTTGATGTTCCGGAAGACATATATTTCGGACAAATAACCGGAATAAAATTTGCCATAGAAAGAGCAGTGGGGTCAGGCAATGTTGTAAATGTAAAAATAATTGAATACGGTCCTGTTCCCGAAGTGTTTGCAGAATTTACTCTCCACCAGTACTTGGTATTGTATGCTAACTTTCCTATCGGGACTAATACGGTTGTATCTGCAACTCCGGATGTATCCCAGACAGGAGAACTAAATGTTATTGAGTCTGCGCCGGTAGTAATTTGAATTCTGTAACTTGTTGCATACTGTACATGTGACCATTTAAGTATTTGAGGAGTTCCAAGCGCTCCTCCGTTTGTAGGCGAAAGTAAAGTTGGAGCAGATGGAATAGGCAATACCGTAGTAAATTTAAACCAGCCCGAATAATTACCCCAGCCGGCAGCATTCTTAGATTTCACTCTCCAGAAATAGTTAGTGAAGTTGTTTAATCCGCTTATAGCTTTTGTTGAATCCGTAAGTGTCGAATCATTTTGCAGGTTAGCTAAGGATGTAGTATCCGTTGTCAATTGCCACCAATAATTTGTCGCTCCCGCAGATTTATTCCATACAAAAGTTAATGCAGTCGGAATACCTGTTGCATTATTGGACGGATATACTAATACCGGAGGTAATGGTGTTGCCGGAATAACATCTACTCCGAAGTTGACTACATTTACATCACCACTTGCATAAGGAGCAAAAGGACATCCTCCGACAGACCAGACTCTTCTGACCCCCGTCAGAGTAGAGTTATAAACGGTTGTTCCCGTACCGGTAAAACTACATACACCAGTAAACATTATCAAACTTTTAGTCGGGTCATACGGAAAAGGATGTTTCAGTACAACAGGCATCCATCCTCCCGAAGTACTAACAAGTGTTGATGTATCTTTGTAATATACAGTATCATAAGGACCGGCGTAAAATGCACCCGACGTCAGGGTTGTTATTGTGCTTTGAGCCAGTAATATCTGCAGATTTGAAAAAACGCGCATACCGGCTGTACCGGTAAGAAAATATACAGTTGTTATTTGCATTCCGGATGGAATTGGAGTAGGATGAACAAATTCTCCCGCAAGAAAAATTGTATTAATTGCTTTTCCGCCTGACATATTGAACGGGAAAGAATTCGCGCTCGTACCGTTATTTAAATTATAATACTGGGGTGTTTGCGCCTTCAAATTTAAAACGAATACCAGTATGAAGATAAAGGTTATTATTATCTTTTTTGATTGAAGCAAACAAAAAGCTTTCATAATAAAGTTTTTTAAATTTAAAAATATTTTATTAGAACTTTTTTAACCCGTTTTGATACTTCAAGTATTGATATTATTATCTAAGTAATGGAAACATAATAAATGTTATAAGTTTATTAAAATAAAGGCACGTTTGATGTCTTTGAGAAGCATTTGAGAGTTTGCAGAAATAATAAAAAGTTAACATTTAATTACTTCCCCGGTGTGTAAAGATAAAAATATATTTGATAAAAAGTATTTAAGTTTGATATTATTATTTATTCAAGCTTAAAACGATTATTAAAATATAATCCAAAATTTTACATAATATCTATTCTTTTTATTATTACTTTTAAATATATAAAAAAATTGCAATTAATATCATATATTTCTTTATGCTAAAATAAATTCATTTATACTCAAAAATAATTGAAATTCGATAAAATGAGTCACTCGCTAACACTTTGCTTTTTGATTTTTGGATTACTATTTTTTGCAATGTTAAAAATATTTGTATAAGCTGTTGAATTTAATCACTCCGATGTTAATATTTGAACCCGATAAAAGTCTGTTTTCATAACACAACTAATTTGCAACAAATAATTTTATAATGAAAAGTTATTACATATTATCTTTATTATTTATTTTAATTCTCAGTTCCTGCAGAGATAGCGTAACCAATCCTCCGGCTAATAATGTTGTATCATATAAAAAAGTTACCATAATTGACTCGGCAGGAACCAGATTCGAATTATGGAATTTAGGTGATTCATTACTTTATGCAGGCTATAATGAAATCGGATTTAAAGTTTTTGTAAATGCCGCCGAACAAAAAACAGGATTTGTTAAATTCACTCCGACCATGCACCATCAGGGAGGCTCTACACACACAACGCCGGTCAGTAATATTTTTAATTATGACGAACAAAAATCTATGTACACCGGCTATGCTTGTTTCCTGATGGCTTCCGATTCAAGTACTTCTTTCTGGTTCGGTGATTTCAATTATAATGACGAAATGATTATTAAATTAAGACTGTTCACGGTTAATTTTATTCCGGATTTTAAAATGAGATTCTTTGTAGATACAAGTACGATGTTATTATATTCTCTCACATTAATATCTCCAGAGAATCCAGTTATAGGTTCAAATGAATTTAAATGTATAATGCACAGGCAGGACAATAGAAACGTTTACTGGGAAGTAGATTCTGCCGAAATGAGTCTTAGAACATGGGCGAATAATAAATTTGATTTTAATATTAATATACAGAATCCTGTCTGGATAGGCGGCGGAAGATATCAGGGAATTGTAGATATACCGGGCACAGGGAAATGGGTTACGAACGATTCGATAAAATATCAGGACCATATTATTACCGAAAATCCGCCCCCGCAATTTTATTTTGAAATTAAATAATCAGATTGTTGTGTTTATAACACTCTGAAGAACGTGAAGAAACCCCTCTCCTTTCAGGAGAGGGGAAGGGGGTGAGGTTTTGTTCTGTTTTTTTATTTTTTCATTTTATTCTATTGCAATGTATTATAAATTTCATAAAGTATCTTAAATTTTGTGTAACCTAAATAATCCGATAATTAAATTTATTAAACTATGGACTCATATTGCTTTGAAGTAAAAACTAATTGCGGCAGCTGCGGGAATCCAATTCCCATTAACGCTTTTACAGAAAATATTTACTGCGAAAAATGCGGAAAAGAAAATAAAATCTCCTCTGATTTCTGGAATTCGCTAATCACGGATAATATAAAAGATATATCCGATTTCAGCGAAGGAGAAGGCCAGAATTCAAAAATCATTACAGGAAGTTATGAATTTACAATTCTGTACGGTAAACAGAAAGCAAGATGCGGGAAATGCAAAACCACTATACCCGAAGAAGTTTTTAATACTTTCGAAGAAGGACATTATAAATGCGCAAAATGCAATAATATAATTTTCATAAGAAAACCTTCTGAATTTATAAAAAATATCGTGCCGTCAGCAATGTTTATTGCAGGTGAAGAAGAAGGTCAGCTGGGTTCGGGAGTTAAAGACACAATAAAAAAAGATAATACAAAACCCGTTATCTTCACATGTCCATCCTGCGCGGCAAATCTTGAAGTGGATGGTTCGGAAAGAATTGTCACATGTAAGTCCTGTGATTCGAAAGTGTATCTTCCGGATGATTTATGGTTTTCGCTAAATCCTGCCAAAACTGTAAACAGGTGGTATGTGATGATTGATGAAAAAAGTGAAATAAAACTTCCCGACTTTTATAGCTTAGCGGATGTTGCCGCAGATAATGACGGGAATATGTATGTTGTTAGTGATTACGGTGACGACGATAAATTTATATTATGGTCTTTTAGTCCCGATGCAAAACTGAGATGGGCGAGAAAAGATATAAATTTTGAAGTAGATGATTCGGGAATAGCAGTAACAGGAAACGGGAAATTATATTTATGGAATAAAAATAAAAAATCTTTACTCGTCTATTCCTGTAAAGATGGTTCGGATGTGACAACAATAAAAGGTTCGGACCCAACGGATGAAAATCCTTATCCGTTTACGATGAAAGGATGTGAAGCGCTGATTTCCGATTCCGATAATACAATTCTTGCCGTGGTTAATAATGCCTTTGTACGTTTTTATGATGACGGAAGCAGGGCTCCATTGTGGGGTACTGTTTCCGAAAAAGGAGAGAAGCCGGGTTTCTTCAGTAAATTATTTGAAGGAGCTAAGACAGAAATTAAAATTCCTTCGGATGATTCCGAATGGGCTCCCGGAGTAAAAGAAATTGGAAACCATCCGGCACGAGCCGACGGAAGTTTAATTAAAATGAATCTTGGATATGACGGAAACGTTTATATAATGGATAATCACAGCGAAAGTTATCTTGCGAAATATAATCGAAGCGGCGTGCAGGACTGGAAAAGAGAAAATATTTTAAAAAATGTGGAATGCAAACCATTCGCGGATAAAGACGGAAATGTTTACTTACTTGGAACTGATGAAGATGATAAAACAAAATTAATCAGGTATTCCGATAACGGACATCATATCGATACAATATTAAATGATGTTCTCGAAGGCGGAGTGCTCAGCACGGATTCTCATTTCACGCTCTCACCCGACGGAACGATATGCACTTATAAATATTATGATTTTCTGAAAATATTCACGCCTGATTTGAAGCTGGTTTACGAATCCAAACAAAGCAAGGAAGAAGGCAGAAAAAAAATAGAAGAGAAGAATAAGAAAATCGCAGCCGAAGAATAATAAATTCATATTGTCAGATAATCTTCTGGATTATCCCCTCTCCTTTCAGAAGAAGGGCAGGGGTGAGGTTTTGTTCTGTTTAATTTATCTTTGTAATACAGCATTATAAGTTTCGTAATTGTTACTCACCTAATCAAATTATTAACGAATAGGATTTCAAAATTAAATAAAAAAAGCAATTTCTTTTAGCAAGAAACTGCTTTTGTGTGGTTGGGAAGTATTTAATTTTCTTTTAAAAAAGCCCAAGAATCTTGTGGTGATGCCTGTGATGTTTCCTGAATTGCTTTTTCATCATTTTATGGAATTTCTTCTGCTGTTTTTTCGTCAATATTTTGTTAATTCCATCGCGGAATTCTTTTCTCTTTGCTTTAATTTCGCTTTTTGAAATTAAATCCTTGCTTCTTAATTCTCTTGCGTAACTAATCTTGTCTGATAGTAATTTTTGTATACTGCCCGACTGGTCATTAGTTAACTTCAGACGCGTACTTAATTTATCAGTCATTTTTTTCGCCTGTTCTTCCGGCGTCATTTTGTACTGATGTGTAACCTGCTTTGTATTATCTTCTTTTGATTCATCCTGTGCATACATTGCAATTGGCATGGCAATAAATGCAAGCATTATAATCATAAACAGATATAATTTTTTGTTTTTCATATTTTATGTTTTAATTTCTATATTTAGACGTATAAAAGATTAAATTAGTTTAATGGGAAATTAAGAAATAAAAAGGAATTATTTTCTGCCGGTGTTGATGTTAGCTGTTCTTTATATAGAAATGCTTTTTGTCATTTAATGCAAATTTATTCTGCGAAAAAGATAATTTGTCATGGAATAAAAAATTAAAGATAAAAATGCCAAATAAATATATATGAAATATGGAGTGTATTTTTTAAAAGGGGAGCAAATACCTCCCCTGAAAAATTAATTGTATTCGTTTTTGGTTTAAACATTTAAATGGAATTATTTATTCAATTAAAAAATTCGACTTTTCCTGTAGTTATATCATAATACGCCCCGACGATTTTAACTTTTCCTTCTTTCACCAATCCCGAAATGACCGGACTATTTTTTAATATTTTATCAATTGTAAGTTTGACGTTATTCCTTGCGGTTTCGTCGAGCATTTTATCCGGGTTAGATTTATCACCTGTAATAGCCGGTTTTATTTGTTCTACAAGCTGAGTCAGATTTCCAAGTTCTGCATCATCTATTGCTCCCTTTACCGCTCCGCATTTATTATGACCCATAACTACAATCAATTTGCTTTCTACAACTTTGGTTGCATATTCCATACCGCCAAGAACGTTTGCATCTTCTACATTTCCTGCAACACGCGCGACGAAAATATTTCCAATTCCCTGGTCAAATATTGTTTCAGGCGGAACACGTGAATCGATGCAGGACAAAATTATAGAATGCGGACGCTGGTCAGATTTTGTGTTTTCAATCTGCACTTTATAATCAGTGTTTTCAAGTTTGCCGTCGACGAATCTTTTATTTCCGTTTTTTAGTTCGTTCAGTGCATCTTCAGACGTATTAATTACCGGATGTTCGTGCTTTTTTACAATAGTTTCGGGTGAATTAGTTGCGTTTGTATCGGTTTTGTTCTGCCCGCAGGAAGCAATTAAAACTGAAAAAACAAAAAGTAAAACGTATGATTTTATAGTTTTCATTTATAATTAATTTAATTAATGTATATATTAACAACAATTAAGTATATAAATAAATTCGTTTATTCAATAAATTTTGTTTTTAAATAAATGTTTTTCCATTCCGAACATAGCTTCCGATGAGAATACAAAACATATAGATATGCATTTTCACAATTAGTATATTTGAGTAACAAAAAAATATTTACCGCGAAACTTAATTAATTAATAAATTTGAAATATATAATTACACGGATAATTGTTTTCATAACCTTCGGAATTTTATTTTTCGGATTCGATTCAAATCAAAATTTATATTCATTCCCTGATAATAAAACTCAAAACTTAAATCGTATTGATGAAGATTCTTCATCTTTCAGCAGCGACGGACCAATTATAATTTATGAAAACGGAAAAATTATCAGCTATACGATTCTTCCCGACGGAACAGGCTTTAAGACTTATAAAAAGCAGGTTAACAAAAACGACTTATTTTCTTGCTTCGTAGATGAAACAAATCAAAAATTTTCTTTTCATCTTAAAGATTCCATTAAAATCGAAAAAGATGAATATAAGCTGCCTGAAAAGATGTTTATGATTTCCGATATCGAGGGAAACTTCAAGGGGTTTGCGGAAATATTGCAAGCAGCAAGTGTGATAAATAAAGAATTCAACTGGACTTATGGGAAAGGTCATCTCGTATTGGATGGAGATTTTTTTGACAGGGCAGTTAATGTCACGGAATGCCTTTGGTTAATTTATAAACTTGAGGATGAAGCAGAATTGCAGGGCGGAAAGGTACATTTAATCTTAGGTAACCACGAGATGATGGATTTGAGAGGAAATTTCAAATATCTCAGAAAAAAATATCTTGAAAATGCGAAGGCACTAAATCTGGAATATAATAAATGGTATGCACCTGATACTGAACTCGGCAAATGGCTTCGGAGCAAAAACGGAATAGAGAAAATCGGAGATTACCTCTTTGTTCACGGCGGAATAAGTAAAGACTTTCCGAAAGACAGATACGCATTAACCGAAATTAATGATAATATAAGAACAAGCATTGATAAAGTTTTCAAAGAAGGTGAAGCGTCTAAGGATATTTTTATTGGCAGCCAAAGCCCGCTCTGGTACAGAGGTATAGCTAACCAGGAAGAAAGCAGCGATGATGTGGAGCAGACATTAAAATCTTTTAACGCAACAAAAATGATTTTAGGACATACCATTTTCGATGAGATGAAATATTTGTACGACAAAAAAGTTATAGTCATAGATTTAGAACATCAGATTAACACAGAAAACGGAAAAATGTTTGGATTGTGTTTTGAAAATTCCGACTTCTATGTAGTCGATATTAACGGAATAAAAACAATTCTGAAATAAAAAATATTCATCCTTTTGAAAAACATTAATCCTTTTAATATGAAAAGAATTACTTTGATAATAAGTATTCTGCTATTTCTTTTTATTAACACCAATGCTCAAAGTAATAACTATCTGAATCCTTATAGAAATATATCTAAAGATTCAATAAGTTTTATTCAAATAAAAACAGATTCTTTATATAATAGCAAACAAATAATTAGTTTCCTTATATTGCCGACAGATGCTTTTAAAAAATTTCGCATTGATATCGGATACAGCAAATCGGATTTATTTACAACAGGCTCATTTGGAAAAAAATATAACTCAAAAGCTGCCGTCAATGGAAGTTATTTTGATATGGATAGCGGCGGAAGCGTAACATATTTCGAAATTAATGATTCCATAATCAGCAGGAACCGGCAGGCCGACTTAAAATGGGCAAAACCTGACAGCTTAATTAATGGCGCTGTTGTAATAACTAAAGACTTTCAAATTATCATACAGCGTGCGAAGTCAGAACATTTTTACGAAATTTCAAAAGAGGAACATGCAGTATTAATATCAGGTCCTTTACTCTTGTTGAATTCAGAAAAGGTGAAATTACCTGATATGGATTTCGCAAACAAGCGGCATCCCCGGACTTGCCTGTGTCTGACAGGTGAATCTTTAGTGTTCATTGTAATCGATGGAAGACAAAAAGAAGCGGAAGGAATGAGTCTGACAGAAGTTCAGGGGTTTTTACTGAACATAGGTTGTACCGATGCAATTAATTTAGACGGAGGCGGCTCGACAACAATGTGGATAAGAGATAAAGGTGTGGTTAACTTCGTGAGCGGGGAATCGGGAGAAAGACCGGTTTCAAATGTATTCCTGATTTTGGAAAAATAACATTTAAGAAGTGATAAATACTTCATATTAGATTTTATTTTTGTTTTATTNNAAACAAAAATTCAAAAACGCAAATTAGGAAAAAGTAATCTTGAAGTCTCTGCTCTCGGGCTTGGATGCATGGGAATGAGCATATCGTATGGTCCTGCCGGAGATAAAAAAGAAATGATTGCACTCATCAGGACTGCTGTTGAACGCGGCATTACATTTTTTGATACTGCCGAAGCATACGGACCGTTTAAAAATGAAGAACTTTTGGGTGAAGCTCTCAATCCAATACGCGAACAGGTTGTCTTAGCTACGAAATTCGGATTCAAATTTGGTCCTGATGGAAAACAAATGGGTGTGGATAGCCGTCCGGAGCACATCAAAAAGGTTGCCGAAGATTCACTTAAAAGACTGAAGACTGATTTTATAGATTTATTTTATCAACACCGTGTTGACCCGAACGTACCAATTGAAGACGTTGCAGGTACGGTGAAAGAATTGATACAGGAAGGCAAAGTCAGGCACTTTGGACTTTCAGAAGCATCGGTGAAAACTATTCGCCGCGCACATTCAGTTCAGCCGGTCACGGCACTTCAGAATGAATACTCTCTTTGGTGGAGAGAACCCGAAAAAGAAATTATACCTGCGCTTGAAGAACTCAGAATAGGGCTTGTTCCTTACAGTCCGCTTGGGCGGGGATTTCTGACAGGTAAAATAAACGAAAATACTGAATTTGCCGGTAACGATTTCCGTAACATTCTTCCTCGTTTTTCACCTGAGGCTAGAAAATCGAATCAGGCATTGGTTGATTTGCTCAGTCAAATTGCAAAACGTAAGAACGCGACACCCGCTCAGATTGCGCTTGCCTGGCTGCTCGCGCAAAAAACCTGGATTGTTCCAATTCCAGGAACACGTAAACTGGAACGTCTGGACGAGAACATCGGAGCAATAAAAGTAGAACTTACACCGGAAGATCTTCAGGAAATAAAACGTGCCGCATCTGAAATTAAATTGCAGGGAACGCGATATCCTGAAAATCTGGAAAAGATGACGGGCATCTAATAAAATATTTTTCAATTCAAATGGGATTTGAATACAGATTGCAATCTCGAGACGGAACTTATTAGAATAATTTTGTCAAAAAAATATTTTTTATTTTTTGCGATTTAAAATTTAATCAATCAGATTTTCGAGAAGGTCATCTAATCTTTCATAACTCTCGTTAACACCGGATTCCATTCCGCTCTCCAGCATTTCGTCCCTGTCTGTAAAGGATTGGAATAACATATGAGAAGTTATTTTCGTAGTACCGTCGTTTAATTCTTCAAATGTCAAAGTTTCAAGAATAACATGTCCCGGCTCATTTAACCCTTCAAATTCAAATGTATCGACTATTCTTACCGGCAAAGTTACTTCGTGATACACGCCGTGAAATGCGAATTCATTACCTTCTTCATCATGGTGAATGATTCTGTAAGAACCTCCGCTTCTTGGTTCAAATTTATCTATATCCATAGTGAACTTCTTCGGTCCGCGCCATTTAACCTGAAGTTCCGGCTCAATATGCGCCCTGAATACCAATCCTCTTGGTGCATTGAAAATACGGGATACAAATATTTCCTGCTTTCCCTTTTCCGCTTTTATTTTTGTTTCGTATTGTACCATATTGCTTAAAATTTTTTAATTTTCTAATTGTAACACAAAGCCTATTTTAAATGTTCGAAATAAAAAATTTAATTACCATAATATATTACAAAAATATTAACTTGTTGAATGATGAAATGAATTTTTCAATATTGTAAATTGGAAGTGACGGGAATGTCCGGAATTAAATCCGGAAAGTCCGGGACTTTTCAGACGAAATAAAATGCTGCTGCGTTAATTGCTTATTTTAAACTAAATATTATTTGATCAGCATCATTCTCTTTACATCAACAAATCCATTGGATTCAAGTCTGTATAAGTAAACACCACTTGCAAATTCAGAAGCGTTAAATTCAACACTGTAGACTCCTGCATTCTTTGTTTCGTTTACAAGTTGCCTAACTTCCCTTCCAAGTATATCAAATATTTTCAATGATACAAATCCGTTATTCCTGATTGCAAAATCAATCTTTGTTGTCGGGTTAAATGGATTAGGATAGTTTTGACTTAACGCGTAAAATTCAGGAATTTTGCCTTCTGAAATATTGGTAACATTATAAGGAGTCACTATCATGTTATCAGCCAAAAAGATAGTACCATAGTCCTGACATGTTGGCGGGGGTAAATAATAATGAACCACCACACTGTCAAAACCCTGTGCAAAGCTGCATCTCAGCGTATCCACAGGCCACGTGCCCGGAAAGGTCGCGGTCCGTGTGTTGAATCCTACATAGCTGCCGTTCATATAGGCGCTCACTTTCATGGTGGCTGAGTTATCACAGCCAAGTTCCTGGACGCAGTACATAATCGAGAAATCAGTAAGAGTATGGTCGAAATGGATGAGAAGATCTGCAAGATAGATGCTATTGGGATAAATAATGTGACCGGAAAATCCCGGTGGAGTAAAGCCAAGTACATTGGCGCTCTGTATGGAATACCCCTGACCCGTCGCTGATAAGTGAGCAGTAATCCCGCCCGATGTTTGATAAATCGGAAGAGACGTGTAAAGTGGAGCATTGTCGAAGTCAAACAAAACCGCCTGGGCAGAAACAGTAGAAACAAGAAAAACAGAAAGCATTAAAATTAGAACGTAGTAATTTATTGTTTTCATTTTAAATGGTTTAATTAATAGAGCTATAATCTTAACAAAAATTATAAAAAATAAATTCAATCAAATTAAAAATTAAGCGGAGAAATTATTCATAAAAATAATCTGAAGAAATAGGTCTAATTGATATTACTGAGTTGAAATAGCTTTATTTTATATTTCAATTATATATTAATTTTGAATAGTCTAAAAAGGTCGGAAATAATTTAACATTTAAAATTTAACATTTAAAATTGGAAGTGGTGGACAGGGCTTTAATCAATTATCAATTTTTCAATGTACAATGTACAATTAAAAGCATGAATTAAAGATTACGATTTATATTGAACATTGGTAATTGTACATTGAATGTGGTGGACAGGGCCGGAATCGAACCGGCGACACACGGCTTTTCAGGCCGTTGCTCTACC
>PNBM01000057.1:0-11507 GCA_003135995.1 Ignavibacteriota bacterium
ACCATCAATATTACTAAAATCAACTACTCTTAAGTTATGTACAATATTTCCGCTTCCGATAATCATCAATCCTTTTTCTCTTAAGGGGATTAATTTTTTTGCAAGTTCATAATGATATTCCGGTGGTTTTGTATAATCGAGGCTAAGCTGAAAAACCGGAACCTCGGCGGCAGGAAAGATGTATTTTAATATTGTCCATGAGCCGTGGTCGAATCCCATCTGGCTGTCTTCTCCGATTAAATCTGTTCCGACTGTCTCTCGGACCAATTTAGCAAATTCGGGTGAACCTTTTGCCGGATATTTTATTGTAAAAAGTTCGGGGTTAAAATTTCCGAAATCGTATATTACCTCCGGTCTTGGATTCGTGGAAACCTTTGTTCCTCTCGATTCCCAGTGAGCCGATATCATCATAATAGCTTTCGGTTCCGGAAGTTTTTCACCTATTTTTTTAAGTGTGTCCGTATAATCATTCTTCTGTATTGCATTGAGCGGATGCCCGTGCCCTAAAAATAGCGCCGGTAGTTTATCCATATAAAATTTTTATTAGTATTAGAAAAAAAACATTTTTTATTTGTACTGATAAGAGTATATTTAATAAAAAAATGCGGATGAGATAAATATACTTAATTTAAGTCAATCAAACACTATACATAATGAAACTCAACTTTGTTGTAAAAGTTCATTTTGTAATATTTATTTCATTCTTATTTCCCGCAATCTCAATTTCACAAAACATCTATAATGGTTTTCTAAAAGAATTCTATCTTGACAGGCAGCCATCCGCAAAAGCAATTGAAATGGGCAGAGGTCTTGTCGCATATCCCGAATACGAATTTTCATCATGGTATAATCCTGCAACAATAGGATTATCCGAACCTGTAACAGTTAATTGTTCATATCTAAGCCCGGATTATTCAATTGACGGTAAAGAGTATTTTCTTGATTATAACGCATCTTTTAATTCCCGGAGATATGGAGCGATTGGATTTAGCTTGAATTCAATGGAATTAAAAATAATTAATATTATACCCGAAGATCCCCGTATAAGCTGGAGGTATAAATTGTATAACCTGAATTATGCTTATCAACCTGTTAAAGATTTTTATGCGGGGATTAATTTTGACATATTATCAATTGATTATTATGAATCGTACGGATATAACAAAACATATTCGCAAAATCTTTATCCTGTTGATATCGGAGTCCTGAAAATATTTCGAGTACCCGAAACAAATCACATTGTCCACAAAATAACCGTTGGTTCTTCTTTATATAACGTAACCAATGTCAAATTTAATGATTTAAGTAATAACAAAACTGAGCCGCTTCCTGTAATTTTAAGATTCGGAGCGAGCTATAATTTTCAATACTTTCTGACCGGAAAGCCACAGGAAGAAAAAATAATAAATTTTTTAGGATATCTGGAATATGAAAACTTATTAAATTCGGGATTATTTACAACATATAAAGCAGGTTCAGAAATTGAGTTAATCGATTTAGTTTCTTTTAGATTAGGATATTTTTCAAGAAAATTATATGAACAGTCCGGTAAATATTCATCATCGGAACAACATCAAATCACTTATGGTGTTGGTTTAAAAATTCCCATTTCAAAATTGTCAGAAGGATTTGTTCCTTTAAAGGTTCAAATAGAGTATTCGCCTATACCACAGCCTTCATTTGAATATTATGATTCTATGTATGACCTCAATACTTTTAGCCTTAGCATCCGATGGGAAAAACCTTTTGTGAATTTTTAATATTGCAATTAAATTGTTTTATTAATTTAAATTTTAAGGATAAAGAATGAACCATCACGTTGGAGTAAAAATTAAAATTATATTTTTTATTTTTTGTATTTCAAATTCGGCTATCCCGCAAAACGTCTATAATGGTTTTCTAAAAGAATTTTATCTCGACAGGCAGCCTTCCGTAAAAGCAATTGAAATGGGAAGAGGGCTTGTCGCAAGCCCCGAATGTGAATTTTCCTCGTGGTATAACCCGGCAACGGCCGGGTTATCTGAACCGGTAACAGCAAATTTTTCGAATATAAGCCCAACAAATAGAATACATTTTCTTGATTATGGAGTTGCATTTAATTCAGGAAATTTCGGCGCGATTGGGTTTAACATAAGTTCGACAGTTTTTGTATCATCTGGTTTTGATATGCAGTCCGAAGAAGCCGCATTATATAACATTAATTATGCATATCAACCGGTTAAAAATTTTTTTGCAGGAGTTAATCTAAATATTTTAACATTAAAAGGTTACCCGGAATCCCAATCTCTATATCCTATCGATATCGGCGTCCTGAAAATATTTGAGTTTCCAAACACAAAACACACAGTTCAAAAATTAACAATAGGTTCTTCATTATACGATATTAATAATGTTAAATATGATTATTCAGAAATAGATTGGAGTTATCAATTTCCTCTTCCGGTAATTTTAAGATTTGGAGCAAGCTATAATTTTCAATATTTTAAAACTTTAAAGCCACAGAAAAGATTAATAAATTTATTATACCATTTTGAAATCGAAAAATTATTGAATTCCGGACTTTTTACAACATACAAAACAGGTGCAGAAATTTCGTTCATCGATTTAGTTTCTTTTCGATTGGGATATTTTTCACGAAAACTGTTTGACCGCTCTTATGAAAATTTACCTTCAGAGCAACACCAAATCACTTATGGTATAGGCTTAAAATTTTCCTTTTCAAAATGGTCAGATGGGTTATTACCTATTTATATGCAATTTGAGTATACAACTATTCCCCAGCCATCATCCGTGTATTCTGGTTTTGATAACGAAATGAGCCTTTCAGTATCAGCCTCCGGTGGGAAAAGCCGTTTATCAATTTTTAAACAAAACACGATTTCATATCATTTATTTGAATTGTTTTTAAAACTCACATAAATTATGTTTTCATAAATTAAACATTTTTAGCATGAAATCAAGAAATTTTATACCTTTCTGGATTACGACAATCTTATTCATTTTTTTATCTCTATCGGTTTACATCCATATAAATAAATCAGAAAAAAATAACGAAGAAGAAAACGGACCTTCGGACGCACTGGCTTCATTGCAGTGGATGAGCCAGGTCAGGGCATTTCCGGATGCCGATATTCCTTCGGATAAATTTTATAAAGCTTTTGAATATTCGAGCACACAGTTGCAGGCAATGAACAATAATGACCTTCTTGACACCTGGACGAGTATCGGACCAAACAATGTCGGAGGAAGAAGCCTTTTTGTAGTGGTTCACCCTGTCGATACGGCGACAATTTTCATAGGTTCAGCTTCGGGAGGATTGTGGAAATCCACAATCGGCGGCGTAGGAGCAAGTGCGTGGACACTTATAAATACAGGATTTCCGACTTCTGCCGTAAGTTCAATAGCAATCGATTCTACAAATCCAAATGTAATGTATATTGGAACAGGCGAAAATTACGGTTACCAGTTTTCAAATTACGGACTTGACAATCGCGTAACAAGAGGAATGTACGGAATCGGAATATTAAAAACTACCAATGGCGGAACAACCTGGACGAAAGCTCTCGACTGGTCTTATAATAATGAACGCGGTGTCTGGAGAGTTTTAATAAATCCAAAAAATTCAAACGTATTATATGCCGCTACAAGTGAAGGTGTTTATAAATCCGTAAACGCAGGAACAGCATGGACACAAGTATTGAATTATCAAATGGCGATGGATTTATTGATTAATCCCGTTGACACTTCAATTCTCTACGTATCTATCGGTGATTTATCTAATAATGTTCCTAATGCAAATGTCGGTTTATATAAAACCACAAATGGCGGAACGAGCTGGACAAAAATGGCAGGCGGCTTGCCTTCGACCTGGTCGGGAAAAGCTACACTGCAAATGTATAAAGGAAATCCGAGCTATCTATATGCAAACATTGCAAACGATGTGACTTCATACGTCGGTTATTACAGGACAACTGACGCCGGAACGACATGGACGCTTGGTTCCACATCAGTTCCTTCAAGTAACCAGGGATGGTACAATCAGGGTCATATTGTCAAATCGAACGACCCGAATTCAATTTTAGTAGGCACATTGAATGTAGAAAAATCAACTAACGGCGGAACAAGTTTTACAACAAAATCTGATTGGAGCGCCTGGAATACGGGAGCAACCCCTCCGGGACAACCGGAAGGTCCGTCTAACTTTGTTCACGCAGATGTACATTATTATGCATCGAATCCTAAAGACCCGAATAAAATTTATATTACCGCAGATGGCGGATTATACAGGTCAAATGATTTTGGCGAAACTTTTTATTCCTGCAATGGCGGATATGTAACGTCGCAATTTTATGCGAGCCTCGGAAATGCTTTTAATGATTCCGTAGTTTGTGTTGGTGGTTTGCAGGATAATCGCTCTGTGTTTTACCAGGGAACAACTGCGTGGTATAAAACTTTTGAAGGTGACGGGTGCTGTTCGCAGGTAAATTCACAAAATAAAACTATAGTTTATACGGAATATACTTATGGCTCGATATCATCTTCAAACAATGGCGGTGTAAGCTGGAACGGCTCAGCTTCAGGCCCTCCGGGAAACGGTAATGCATCTACTTATTGCTTTAATATGCCTTACGTAGTTTGCATTTCAAACCCGACTGTTTTATATGCAGGCGGTGTAAATATTTATAAATCAACTAACAGCGGTTCAAGCTGGCAGGGACCTTATGGTTCGTTTGGCGGCGGAAAAGTTTTATCGATTGCGGCATCATCCACGGGAACAGATACAGTTTACGCAGGTATTCTTCCGGTAGGTTCATCGGTCGCAGCAGTTTATAGAACTGTAAATGCCGGAACAACATGGACCGATGTTTCAAACGGAATGGTTCCAAACAGGTATCCTACAAGAATTCACGTGAACCAATATAATTCAAAAGAAGTATATGTAACATTCGGAGGTTTCGGAACAGCTCACGTTATTAAATCAACCAACGCGGGAACAAGCTGGACGAACATTACAGGTAATTTACCCGATATCCCGGCTCAAAGCATTTGCATCGACCCTGTTTATAATAATCTTTACCTGGGAAATGATTTAGGAATGTATGTTTCCACAAACGGCGGAACTAACTGGTATGAATACAGAACCGGAATGCCCTATACACTTATATTCGACGTGACGATTGTGAATGTCAGCCGGAAACTCAGAATTGCAACTCACGGAAACGGAATATGGGAAAGAAGATTAATTGCTAACCCCGTTGCTATTCAAAACCATGAAACGGAAACACCGACTGAATATAAATTATTCCAGAATTATCCGAATCCGTTCAATCCCGTGACTACTATTAAATATCAAATTCCGAAATCAGGATTTGTTTCTTTAAAAGTTTACGATATTTTGGGTAAGGAAGTCGGCTCTTATGTCAATCAGGTTCAGCAAGCCGGTGAATACAGTTTGAATTAGGACGGCAGTTCATTAGCAACCGGAATGTATGTTTATAAACTCACAGCAAGCAATAACACAATCGCTGTGAAGAAAATGATTCTGGCGAAGTAAGATTTTCCTTTGCCCCCCTCTCCTTATAGGAGAGGGGATGGGGGAGAGGTTGAAATTTTCATTTATATAATAATTTTCAAAAAATTACTTTATCTTTCAGATAATAAAGTTTTTAAACTACAAAGGTCAAAGGAAAAATTTTCCTTTGACCTTTTAATTAATATCTTAAAATAATTATTACTTTATCACTATCATTTTTTTAACATCAGTAAAACTTCCCGCTGTCAGTTTATAATAATAAATTCCGGATGGCAAAAACACGGCATTAAATTTTACTTCATACGTTCCTGCAGTTTGCATCTCATTCACAAGTGTAGAAATTTCTTTTCCGTTTATATCATAAACTTTCAACAATACCTTGTCATCCCCGAATGCTCTTGTCGGGAATCCCATTGCAATCGAGTATTTTATAATAGCAAAGGGATTAAAAGGATTCGGATAATTCTGGAATAATTTATACTCGGACGGAACCTCATTTGTTATATTTATTATTCCGATAGATGCACGGCAGAAGCCTTTTAAATTAACGGTTATAGTGCTGTCTGAATTTTGGATTGTCAATGTTCCGTTATAGGTCTGGTTCTGCATTGTCGGATGAAATTTAACTTTAACAAACCGTAATTCGCTCGCAGGAACGGAAGCCGGAAAACTTTCAACCACAAATTGCGAAAGGTTTGAAGTTGCAGATGTTATGTTCAACGCAGTTGTTCCGTAATTCATAACAGCAACGTAATAACTTGCTGTATCATTAACATTCAAAGAATCATAAATCACATTAAAAGGCGAAGCGGAAATTTTCGCTTTAAGTACAGTCGGGATCACGCGGTAACAACTGTTCATTCTGTCTATAAATTCCGGGTGGTCTATAAAAGGATTTCTCACATGCTCGAAAGAATAAATGCTTGTGTTGCGGCTTCTTTCGTGTGCATCAACTGTGTCGAGTATATTAAACTGCCGTAAAACATTTTCAAATTTAGGACTCATAAAAGTAGTATCTATCGAAGCTATATATTTTACGCAAAAATAAAAAATCGAACGTGCAACATTTCCTTTGTGAACATTCCGCGGTTCAAATACAATCGAACCCGTATAATCTTTTCCAAGTTTTGACCCCGCAGAATCCCAGGTGATATTTGAAACAACGAAACCGAAAGGATAATTTGAACGTCTATTGTTCGGTTCATTATCAGTCGGATATAAATGGAAAAGGTCGCTTCTCATCGGTTCGTTTTCGTTGAAGAAACTCTGCGGATACGTATGTTCAGTATTAAAACCGAGATTCTGTGCTTCTGTTCTGTTTGCAGCATGAATTTTTCTGCCGATGTAAACGCATTCAATTGTATCGGTATTATTGTAATCATCCACAGTCTCAAACATTTTGTCCCTGCCCGTGTTATAGCCCAGAGATAGGTATCCCGTTGTCGTAAAAGTTCTTAATGCGGTTTTTAAAGCTTCGTCGATTAATCCCTGGGTGAAGCTATAAGTTGCATCGGGATATTTTGCCGTTGCAAGGGAATAAAATAATAATGACTGTTGATAACCCCTGCATTCGAAAATAAGAAAGTCCCTGTAAGTTAAATTTTGATTTGTTCTGAAAAAAACTGTTACAGGAACACTATCGAGCGGGTTTATATTAAATGGTGAAATATTAAAATAAAATTTCGATGTTAGTGTCCGTATTGCCATAATTTGCAAAATATTATTAGTCGGATTTCTTACATAAAAAGTTTTAGTTGCGTTAGTATTTGTGAGCGAGGAATCAAACTTTATTGTAACTTGTGAATATGTATTTCCTGCAAAAAGTAATATTAAAATTAATATTAAATAATTTTTCAATTTATTTTATTATTTGGTTCTGAAAAGTGTTTTATGATGAACGCTGATTAAATATTAATATGCGTTAATACAGTATTGATATTGGAATATTTATTTGCCAGGTAATCATTCAGCTTTTCTGCGGCATAAACCGAGCGGTGCTGCCCGCCCGTGCACCCGAACGATATCATCAAATTTGTAAAATTTCTTTCAAAATAAATTTGAACCGCGGAATCTATAATATCAAAAACATCATCAAGCATATTTTGCATATCCGAGTTTTCGTCGAGAAATTTTATAACGGCATCGTCTTTTCCGGTTAAGCTTTTAAACTCATCTTTTTTTCCGGGATTATAAATAAACCTGCAGTCAAATACGAATCCGCCTCCGTTAGGCGTTTCGTCTTTAGGAATTCCATTATAAATGTAGCTGAATGAAAAAATTCTTACTGTTAACATATATTACTTAATAAATAAAATTTAAAAAATGTCCTCAACGTCCGCCTGTTTAATTCCTTCCCGGTCCCTGATTGGGAATGCAATCTGAAAATGTCCTGTAATATTGAGGGAATTTTGACTTTAAATTAATATACCAAAACCTAAAATTAGATTAAGTGTATAAAACAATAAAACTATGGACCATAATTTAATTACAACGGCATTTGAAATTGACGGTTATAAAATTACCAAAAATCTCGGAATTATAAGAGGAATTACCGTTCGCTCAAGGAACGTTTTTGCAACTATAGGTGCATCTTTCCAAACTCTTGTCGGCGGAAATATTACTTTATTTACCGAACTTTGTGAAAAAACACGTAAAGAAGCATTTGAACTGATGGTACGGCACGCTGAAGAGCTCGGTGCGAATTCAGTCGTGGGTTTCCGGTATGACGCGAATGAAGTGATGTCAGGCGTTACAGAGGTACTTGCATACGGCACAGCAGTCATTGTCGAAAAAATATAAAAAAATGCAAGCCGAATAAATTAATCCAGCTTGCATTATAATATAAATTTAATTTAATTCGAGAGTCTTATTTTATTCGAGAGTCTTTGCTCTTGATTTCACCATTTCGCTATTTCCTATTTCACCATTTCACTATCTCACTTTTTTTTCTTGATGAACTTGAAAAACTTGAAAAACTTGATAAACTTTACAAACTTTCCGCTTTTTTCACAACTCTTTTTCTTATCTTTGCAATCTTTTTAAATATATATATTGCGAGAATTATTAATATTATCAAAAATATAACCAAAGGAAGAATAGCAATTACTGCTGTAATTATTCCACTCAATACTTCCGTAAAACCTTCCAATCCTTTTTTAAAACTCTGGTTAATTTCATAGAAAAATCCGCCGCCGGAAGATGTAATTAAAAGTGAAGGCTCATAAACAGATAACGTTAAAGTGGAATATTCAGATTGGTTTTTTAAATATCTCATTTTCCCGTCTATGCTTTCAATTACCTGCCTGACGGAAGCAAGTTTTTGTTCTACTTCAACCACATCGGTTAATCTCGCAGTTTTTTCTGCAAGAAGTTTCAATAGTCTTTGTTCAAGTTCCCTTTCGGTTTTTATTCTCGCTTCGAGGTCTATGTACTGTTCAGTGACGTCATTTGCATTAATTACCTGGTTCATAACTTTTCCGAGCGCACTTACTTCTGCCACAAGCACATCAAATTTATCCGCGTTAACCTTTATGGTTATCACTCCTTGCTTTTTCCCTTCAGTATTGAGTTTAGAGGAAGTACCCGAAATAAACCCGTTATATTTTTTCGTAATATCGTTAACTTTTTTTTCCATGTCGTCATATTTATCGACCTCAAGATTCATAGTACCGGTTTTTATAATCATCCGGTTTGTTACATCCTTTGGTGCAATGTCTTTCGCGGTTATATCCTTATCCGTCATTGTAGCATAGTCTTTTAATGACCCCGGAGAATTTTCCCCTGATTTTGTGACCTGCTGCTGGCCATCATACATTCGTTTTTCTTCTATTGTGGTTGGCGGCGGTGCGTTCACATCCATTTTGCTTTTATGTGTGCAGCCTGAAATTGCTACAAACAAAACGATAATTATAAAGCTGATAAATTTGTTTTTCATAATAATTGGTTTTATTTTTGATACTATGGAAACGGGCGTTATGTTCCTGAATTTTTTTAAAAATACGATTAGAACCTTATGCAGCAAATATACAATATTATTTTTTACAATTAAATTTTATTATTTAACCGTTATATTATAATGAAAAACTAAATATTTTAAATTATGCAAACTTATCAGGTAATGTTTTTTAATGCGATAGTATTGATAGCGCTTGGAATTTACGGTTATACTATCCCGCCGCATAGTCCGACTGCTTTTATATCAACGGGAATCGGATTGATATTATTTATATTAGCTCTCTTTGTAAAAAAAGAAAATCCGGTCATAGCTCATATCGCAGTTGCACTTACCGGTCTGTCATTTGTGATGTTTTTGATAACCGGATTATTGAGACACAATTTTATGATATTATTAATGGCAATTGTAACACTCTTAGCTACTGTATTTTACATATCCGATTTTATAAAACGAAAAAAAGAAAGAGAGGAAAATAAATAAAAATAGTAGATTAACAAACAGGTGCCTTTTTACTTTAAAAAACCTTTAAACTTTCTAACCTTCTAAACCTCTAACCTTTTAACCTTCTAACCTTCCAACTTTATAACTTGACGAACTTGATAAACTTGATAAACTTGATAAACTTGACGAACTTGAGTTAGACTTTCTCTATCTCCTTCTTTCCCATCAGCCCTGTCGGCTTAACAAGTAAAATAATTATTAGAATTGCAAACGCGATAGCATCTCTGTATGTAGAAGATAAATATCCCGAGACGAAAGTTTCGACCGTTCCAAGTATAAGTCCTCCGAGTGCAGCCCCCGTGATATTGCCGATTCCTCCGAGTACAGCCGCCACGAAAGCTTTAAGCCCGTATATAATTCCAATCAACGGGTCAATTTTCGGATAGGTCAAACCGAATAGTATTCCCGCCGCCGCGGCAAGTGATGAACCGATTATGAATGTAAAACTAATAGTTTTATTTATGTTAATTCCCATAAGACTTGCGGCAGTGATATTATAAGAAACCGCACGCATTGCAGTTCCCATTTTTGTTCTCATAACAATTAATCTTAATCCGATGATTAAAATCAATGTCGTGAATATTATTATAAGCGGATATGAATAAATCACTGTTCCGCCAAGATTAAAAGCAGGTGTATTTTCAACGAGTGTAGGAAATGATTTCGGGTCCGCACCAAAAACCAATTGTCCGGAATATTCAAGAAACAAAGATATGCCGATAGCCGTTATGAGTATTGTAAGTTTTGGTGATGACCTTAAAGGCTTGTATGCAAGTTTTTCGATTGTAAACCCAAGCAGTGAGCATATAACCATAGAGCCGATTAGAATAAGAAAAGCAAGCGTCAATGACATCGTGCCTGTTGCCGATGAGAAGCCAAACAGGATTGCAAGATAGTAACCGGAATAAGCGCCAATCATAAACACATCACCGTGTGCAAAATTTATGAACCGCAAAATTCCATAAATCATTGTATATCCGAGCGCTATCAGAGCATAAATGCTTCCCAGCGAAATCCCGTTAATCAACTGTTGAACGAATTCTAACATTTCTTAGTTTGTAAAGTTTATAAGATTTCTAAAGTTAATTAAGATAAAGCTATACAGTTTATCAAGTTTATCAAGTTNNTCAAGTTCGTCAAGTTCATCAAGAAAGAGCTATTAAGTTCAGCAAGTTAATCAGGTTTATCAGGAAGAACAAGTGTTTTTAACAATTTTGTGATTATTGCAAACAGCACTTTTTTAAATCTAAATATATTATAAAACTTTTATTAATCCTGAAAGTATTTTTGCTATTTCCAAAGATAATCCTGACAATTTATTAAATTGTTCTTTAGAAAAATATTCCAANNGAAATCTTTTATCTTATTTAATATTATATAAATTTCAAGTGTTAATACTTTTGCTTTCTGCCAGGCTATAATTTCTTCAAATCTTTCAAATTTCATAGTTGTAAGATATTTATATTAATAAATTATTCTCTTACTAAATGACAAGCTTGATGAACTTGACAAACTTGA
>PNBM01000057.1:11582-22225 GCA_003135995.1 Ignavibacteriota bacterium
AATTTTTCCCTGTATCTTTTTATGAAGCTCTGAACATCCGGATTCGGGTCTTCTGCAGAAACGTGCGTTGAAAAATAACAGCCTTCGAGCGCATCCTTCGCTTTTCCTTCCGTGAGTTTTTCTGATTCCCATCCGTCGCTTCCGAACAGAGGTGCCGTAATTCCTATTTCCCGTGCCTGTATTGCGATTAAACCCACATCAGTATAATATCCCGGAATAAATAATCCTTCCGGATTTTTTGATTTGATAGATGTCAGCTGTGCTTTGAAATCTTTATCGCCGTTGGAATATTTTTGTTCCTCGATAATTTCACCGCCCATGCTTGTGAAAATTCTTCTGAAATTTTCCGCAAGTCCTGTGGAATATGCATTTTTCTGGTCAACAAGAAGTGCAACTTTTTTTATCTTCATCGAATTCAAAATGAACTTGCTCATAACGGTCGCCTGGAACGGGTCAATAAAACATACTCTGAAAATATAATCACCGATTGCTGTAACTTCCGGATTCGTTGAAGCAGGCGTAATCATNNATCGGAATATGATTTTGCTGACAAATCGGCGCACCTGCCTTACTTCTTGACGAAGCAACTTCACCTATGATTGCAACAACTTTATCACGGTTAATTAATTTCTGAACGACCGTCTGCGTTTCCGAAGTTTTTCCCTGGTTATCTTCCGTAATCATTTCAATTTTTTTCCCGAGCACACCCCCGTTTTTATTTATTTCTTCAACGGCTAATTTAAGACCGTTGTCTGAAGAAATTCCGAACGTGGCTTCACTTCCTGTTAAAGAAGCATATTGTCCGATTTTAATAATATTTTCATTTTTCTTACCGCAGGAAGTGATGGCAAATACTAACACGACCAAAATAAAACTTAATGTTCTGATTTTCATATGTTTTATTCCTTTGGATTTTAAAATTTTCTAAAAAATACCTCAATTTGATTTCAAAAACAATTTATAAGGAAATGTTACAAAATTACTTTATAACTTTACGAACTTTATAAACTTTACAAACTTTATGAACTTCTTTTTGTATTTAAGTATTGAAAACTAATTAATAAATTATACTATGGGAAAAATTAATGTAACAATCATAGATGCCACGGGAAATAAAGAGCAGGAAGCAACACTTCCGGATGATGCGTCTATAAAAAGAATTATGGAAGCTCTTCTGCCGAGAATGAAAATGCCTGTCACAGGTCCGGATGGAGAACCTCTTTCATATAAATTCCACCATAAAGCCTCAGGTAAACAGCTTTCGGATAACCAGACACTTTCAGAAGCAGGCGTTAAAGACGGAGATGTGCTCAGGTTATATCCGGAAATAACCGCAGGCTCTCGCTCAATGTTAAATGTTAAATGTTAAAGTAATAAAGTTAAGTACCACTCATTTAATTCTTAATAAAAATATTCAAAACTATCCGTTTCTCTTTTTGCTTTATTTATCATTTTTACTTTTTGTAAATTTGTTTATGAATATTTATAAACACAAAATATGATTAATCTCGTCGGTATCGAAAAAAACAGGTATGCAAGATTCGAACTTATAAACTGGTGGAATCAGGATATTTTAAAAAATTCAAAAATTCTTGTCGCGGGCTGTGGCGCTTTAGGAAATGAAATTGTAAAAAATCTCGCTATGGTTGGATGCGGTAATATTTTTGTTGTCGATATGGACTTCGTTGAAAAAAGCAACCTCACCCGCAGCGTTTTGTTCAGGAAAGAAGACGAAGGAAAATCAAAAGCTGAAACTATTTGCAAAAGAGCAAAAGATATAAATGAAGAAATAAACATATCTTATTTTCACGGAAATATTTTTAATCTTGGTCTCGGCGTGTTCAAAGAAATGGATTTGATAATCTGCGGACTCGATAACCGTGAAGCCCGGTTTTTTGTAAACCAGTCATGCTGGAAAGTAAACCGTCCCTGGATAGACGGCGCGATTGAAGTACTGAACGGCGTTGCGAGGATGTTCATTCCGCCCGACGGAACCTGCTACGAATGCACATTAAACGAAATTGATTACAATCTGATGAATAAACGAAAATCCTGTATGATGCTCGGACTTGACGATATAATAGAGGGAAAAATTCCCACAACTCCTACAGTTTCATCCATTATTGCGGGGGTAGAAGTACAGGAAGCAGTAAAGTATCTCCACAACAAGGAAATGGTTACACTTAACGGAAAAGGATTTGTATTTAACGGAAATACAAATGAAACTTATATCGTCGAATATCAAAAGAATGAAGATTGTACTTCGCACGATACATTTAAAGAATTCGAAAAATTAAATCAAAAATTTTCTGATGCATCATTAAACGATGTAATAGAATTCGGAAAAAAATATTTTAACAGCCCGGATTTTATAATTGAATTTAACAACGAAGTCGTTTACGAACTAAAAGACGAAAATGGAAACACAGAAGAATATTTTGCAAATATTAATTTATTAACTCAAAAAGATATTGTCAGGAACGAAAAAATTCTTAAAGCGAATTCGTTTCATAATTTAAAACCGGGTTCTGAAATTTCGGAAAAACTTAAGAACATGAAATTAGTTGATTTAAAAATTCCATTTAACGATATCGTAACCGTGACTAATTCCGAAAAAGAAATCCATCTTGAGTTCGGATACGATGAAATATTTAAAACACTATAAATAAATATAAAAGCTTTAAACGCAAAGTTCGCAGAGAAATATCGCAAAGTTCGCAGAAATTTTTTTTCATTTAACATTTAACATTTATAACTTGATTTGCCCTTATTGCCAGACGAACATAAAAAACAGTGCTGACATAATCATTTGTCCATCCTGCAAAACTCCTCATCATAAGGAATGCTGGGATGAAAACAAAGGGTGTACTACGTTCGGATGCATTAATAACCCGAATACAAATAAAAAGGGAATTGACATCGGGGACGAAACAATTGAAAGTGTTGAAAAAATTTTAAGAGACGACAAAGTAAAAGAAATTCCCTGTCCGGGATGTAAAGCGTTGATTCCCGAAGACTCACTTTATTGTAATTATTGCGGCTACGATTTAAAAAACAAGGTAAACGCAAAGGAAGAATTTGAAAAAGAATTCAGAAAAAGATATAAAGACAAAGTTTATTTTAATAAAAAAAGAATTATCATCACTTCGATAAGTGCCGCCTTAATTGTTATTTTAATTCTTACTACGATTTTTGTTACCATAAACAAAATCAACAATTATTTTAATTCCGATGAATACAGCGTTAAAAATTTCCTTGAAGACTGGCGCGATAGCTGGCAAAAAAAGGATTTAACAAAATATAAATCTTTTCTTGATAAAGACTATCTTTATGTTGATAAAGACGGAAAATCTTATAACTTAAATGAAAGAATAAAACGTTTAAATTATACTTTTGAAAATTACAAATTTATTAAAATTTACATTTCAGATATAAATGTAATTCCCGACTCAACTTCATCGGGATATATGAACGTAACCTTTGACCAGAATTATATTTCTGACGTGGTAAAGGAATCGGGTAAAAAAACTTTACGGCTTTACAAAGGAAACGAAACCGGAAATAAATGGAAAATATTCAGAGAATATTTCGAATAAAAAATTCATTTAAAAAATAATGAGTAAAAAAATATTAATAATAATTATATTTGCTTTTCTCTTACGACTCATAGACATTACATTTCCAATATCCGGCTGGCACTCCTGGAGACAGGCGGATACGGCGGCGATGGCGAGAAATTTTTATTCAAGCGGACATAGTATAGTTTATCCCCAGATTGACTGGAGAGGAAACACGGAAGGATTCGTTGAAAGCGAATTTCCGCTTTACCAATATTTAGTATCTTTATTCTATCTTATTTTCGGAGTGGAAGAAATAATCGGCAGGTTACTATCTGTCTTTGCATCGTTGTGTATTATATTCGGACTTTATTTAATTGTGAAAAAAATTCTCGGTGAAAAAACCGCACTCACGGCTTCTTTGATTTATTCCGTTTTACCTCTGAATATTTATTTTAACAGGGCGTTCATGCCGGAAACCGTTATGATGACTTTTTCCGTATGGGGTATTTATTTTTTTATCCGCTGGATTGATGATGACAAAATAACATATTTTATTATCTCTTTCATTTTCATATCGCTCGCAGCACTTTTAAAGCTTCCTTCGCTGTATTTAGGTCTTCCTCTCGCTTATCTTTCTTTTAAAAAATACGGAGTTAAAACTTTTTATAATTATAAAATTTTATTTTTTACCGTTATAGTTTTTTTAATTGTGGCGCTTTGGTATTACCATTCTCATCAATTGTATTTGCTGACGGGGCTGACTTTCGGTATATGGACTCCCGGAACAAATAAATGGCTGATGTTCGATATGTTATTAAAGCCGTCTTTTTATAATGACCTTATTTTTAAAAGCATCGCGGAAAGACATTTAACTTATGCCGGTTTTATTATTTTCATTTGGGGTTTATTTATAAAGCGGACTAAAGAAAAAGAATTTATGTTCGATTTCTGGTTAATTGCCATAATAATTTTTTTCTTAATCGTACCCGAAGGAAATCTTTCGCAGGAATATTATCAGCTCCCTTTCAATATTGTAGCATCCGTTTTTATTTCAAAGGTAATTGTTAAATATTATAATATTTATGTGAATAGAAAAAGTAAATTATTAAGTTCAACGAACAGGACGGCATTAGTAATCATATTAATTTGCCTGACATTACTTCCCGTACTGTCTGCTCACAGATTATATAATTTTTATAAACAGGAAAATAAAAATTCGGCAATATTTGAGTTATCTGAGAAAATTCAAAGTGTTTCGGATAAAAGCGATTTAATAATAACCGTCTCCGAAGGTAATCCTGTTTTTCTGTATAATGCAAACCGCAAAGGATGGGTTTGCAATATGCAGGATGTGAATAAAAATTATTTAAATGAAAAAAAATCAAAGGGCGCTAAATATCTTTTAGCAGATAAAACTTTTCTGAAAGATAAAATTAATCCCGGAAGTTTTGCAGAAGTTATTAAAATATTCAAAACCGTATCGGACAACGATAAATTTATAATTTTAGAATTATAAAAAAAAGATGTTATTTGAATTAAATAACATCTTTAATAAAGTTCTATTCTTTGCGACCTTTATGTTCTTCCTTTGTGTTCTTTGCGTTTAAAGCTTTTATACGAGGATTTAATGCAAGAAGAATATCGAAATCAGCAACCCTATCGTCAGCGTCAGCCCGAACTGCATATTAAACTGTGCCGTCATCATATTATGTTTTGAACCAAACTCAAATCTCTCCATCGTCTCCTGCGGAATCACCTTCAGCATCCTTATTAATTTTAAAGCAGTCGGCAGCGTAACCAGATTCAATAATGCCGGCCACGGGAGCAATTTAAATATCACAAAAATAATTATAGAAGCGTATGCACCTAAAATTAAAAAATAATAAACATACTTTGATAATTTTTCCCCTATTAATATCGGCAGTGTTTTCACTCCGAATGTTTTGTCAAATTTAATATCGCGGATATTATTGGAATGCAGGATTGCGTCTATTAAAAATCCGAGAGGAATCNNGAGTTTGCACGATATACGCACCGAGAGTCATACCCGTTCCGAAAGAAATAAAAACCTGTATATCTCCGAGAGCCTTGTATTTCAACGCAATCGGCGAAGCAGTATAATAAATAGCCGAAAATAATCCGAATATGCTTAAGTAAATAATCCACGGTCCGGCAACAAAATATAAATATGTTCCGGTTATTAATGCAACCGTTGTTGATATAATCGAAAAAAATTTTACTTTTTTAATATCGACGAACCCTTTTGAAATTACAAGTGAACCCCCGTGTGGTATTCCGGTTTCCTTATCTTCCTTATCGATCCCTTTTTTAAAATCATAAATGTCGTTAACAAGATTGGTGGTAACGTGTATAGCCATTGCACCAATCATGGTTATGAAAAAATTCAGGTAATCAAATTTTATTCCCGGGTTCAAAACAACAGCTAATATCGAGCCGTATAGAATTGGAATGACAGACGCTGGAAAAGCATACGCCCTTACCGTCATCATAAAAAGTTTAAATCCCTTTGGAGAAGCAGTAACGTTTTCGGTCATATATTATTTGGTTTAAGAAATTATTAACAGTTAAATTATAATGCAAGTTCAGAAATATACTAAAAACAATTTTTAAGTTATTGGTAAAATTATGAATATAAACGGGTCCCAAATCATATGCGAAATTAGCACAGCAGTCAGATTTTTTCTCCACATAAAAATCAGTCCCCAGTAAATCCCTACAAGGAACGAAGCTAATAATAAAACAGGATTTAACGTGCAAATATGCACCGCCGTGTAAAAAAACACTGTTACGAAAAATCCCATCCATTTACCGAATTTCCCGGATAAATACCTCTGTAAGTACCCTCGCCAGAAAATTTCCTCACCGAATCCAATCGGAAAAAACAGCAATAAAGCTATTACCCAGCCCGGAAAAATGCCTTTATTTGCATAAACGGATGAAATATTCTGATTATGATTCGGAATTATACCCGATGCGTCCAGCACATACTTTCCGAACCAAAACACTATATATAATAGTACAGCACTTCCGATTCCTATAAAAATCTCGCGAAAATTAACATCTTTTAACCTGATGCTGTCAGGATAAGTAATTAAAGAAATGATTATCAGAACAGATGTTGAAAAAGCCATCGAAATCCAGAAATTAAACGGCTTTACAACGAACATCATATACCATAACAAAAAAGCCAACGCAACATATAAAAAGTGCTTCAACTATATACGTAAATTAATGCAAAAATAATAATTTTAATCACAAATTAATATATTAAACAAATTAATGATTAAGAGTACTATTTTTGTTGAAATCATAAAATACATTACGTAAATTATAGATTGAAACAAATATCTGATTTAAGGGGTTTAACAAGTATAAAGTAATATGAATATTTCATACACAAGGGCGGATTCCATTTTTTTCAATTTTGAAGATAAGCTTTCAAAGGTTTATAAAAAGGAAATTTTATATAACCTGATTAATGACCTGATTACTTCTTCGATATTTTATATTGCTATAGCATTTGTGCTCGTTGTACTTGAAGCAATATTTAATTTCCGTTCGGGTGTAAGAACTTTTTTTTACTATGGGTTTTTACTGTCGCTACTAACGAATATAACTTTTCTCACCGTCAACCACATATTTAAACGAACAGGAATAATAAAAGCTCCCGAGACAGTTTTTTATTCCGGAAAAGTAGGGAACGCGTTTTCACACGTAAAGGATTCTTTGAAAAATTCTTTGTCGCTGTATAAAATTTTTAAGAACAAACAAAACAAAGATACCGTTTTTTCAGATGAGCTTATAATGGCAAATCTTGAAAAAACAGATGAGAACACAAGCGGTACAAACTTTTTGGATTTCGTCTCTTTCGCAAAACTTAAAAAAGTTTCTATTACGCTGATAATCACAATTGTTGTTTTTGCTTTAAGTTTAACGATTTTCCAATCGTCACTTTTCGCATCACTGAACAGGATTGTAAATTACAAATATAACTTCATTAACAATGAATACGGCATCGCCTTTGAAATCACACCCGGAAACATGGAGACGTTCAAAGGAAATTCCGTAAACGTGAATATTAATATCACCTCCAATAAAGAAACTTTAAAAATAGATGATATTGATTTTATTACAAAAGAAGTCAGCAGGGATGGTGTTGAATTACAATCGGACTCAAAATCAATTAAGAGTCAGAACGGAAATTATTTTTCTACTACGATTAACAATATAAACAACGACGTTGTTTATTATGCCGAATATAAAGGAATAAAATCCGCAGAATATAAAATATCCATCGCCGAATATCCCATAATTAAAAATTTTACAATAACAATTTATCCGCCCGAATACACTTCTCTGCCGCCGAAAAAAATGAATGATAACGAAGGGGATATTTATTGTTTTGAAGGAAGCAAAATTTATTTCGACATAAATTCGAGCAGGGAACTGGCATCGGCACAGATAAAAGTTAATGATAATTTTGTAAACCTTGATGTCAACGGTGACAAAGCAACAGGCAGTTTCGCTGCAAACGCTAACGGAACTTATCAATTCATTTTAAAAGATAAAGAGGGCAGGGTTAATAAAAATTCCAACATTTATAACATTAAAATTTTAGCCACCGAACCGCCCACGATAGTTATAATCGAGCCCGAAGCGGAAAATTATGAACTTAAGGGTGAGAAACAAATATTGGTTAGAGCAAGAATAACTTCTGATTTCGGATTTTCTAAATTATCGCTTGCTTTCAGAAAATCGAATTCAAATTCGACCGCTTCCCCGAATTTTAAAACTATTGACATACCTCTCCAAAATATAAACGCAACAATAGTAGAAGTGCCGTATCTCTGGAGCATTTCGGATTTGCATCTCAGCTCAAAAGATGTTATCGAATATTATATGGAAGTCACCGATAAGTCAGGCAAATCCGCAAAGACAAACATCAGAACTTTAAAATATAAATCGCTTACGGATATTCTTAAAGAGTCTGAAAAAAACGCAAAGGATATTCAGGTAAATCTAAAAGCAATTTATGAAAACATAAAAGATTTGCAAAAAGAATTTCAGGAATTTAAAAAAGATAACAAGAGCACCGAAGAACTTGGATTGAATGACCCGAAGAAACGCGATGAGCTTCAGAATAAAATGAATGATTTACAGAACAAAATGAACGATGCCCAGCAAAAAATTGACCAGGGTGTAAACGAACTTCAGCAGAAGAACGAATTGAGCCAGAAAACCCTCGAGCAATATATGAAGCTCCAGGAAATGTTTAATAAAATAAATACTCCGCAATTTCGTGAGATGCTGAAAAAATTGCAGGATGCACTTAAAAAAAATAATCCCGAACAATTCCGCCAGGAACTGAAAAATAATAATTTTGACGAAGAAGCATTTAAAAAGCAGATTGAAAAAGTTCTTGAGCTGATGAAAAAAATCGAGAACCTGCAGAAGTTCGGAGAGCTGACGCAAAAACTCGATGATATAAAAAAGCAGCAGGAAAAATTAAAAAACGAAACAGAAAATACAAATAAAAATCAAAACGATAAATTAAACTCACTTTCAAATCAACAAATGGACATAAAAGACCAGTTACAAAATTTTAAGGAACAACTGCAGGACCTGATAAATGAACTTTCGAAGACGAAAGAAGATGTCAGCCCTGAAAATTTGCAAAAGCTGAACGATAAATTAAACAAGAAAAAAACAGACAGCAAAATGCAAAAATCTTCAAGCGAGCTTCTGAAAGGGGAAAAAGAGAATTCGGAAAACACGCAGGAAGAAGTGCTCGACGACCTTAATGAATTGGACGAAGATATGCAGAACGCACTTGAAAATGCGATGGACACTCAGGATATGATGAAAAAGATGATGGAAAAAATGAAAGGTATAAAAAATAATCTCGAGCAATTGAGTAAAGACCAGAAAGATTTGAAAGACGAAACAAGCGATATCGATAAAAACGACAAAAAAGAATTCGGGAAGAAACAAAATGAACAGAGGGGTTTGCAGCAAAGGCTTTCAAAAGATGTAAATGATTTAATGGATTTGACAAAATCCGGAATGCAAATGACGCCCGACCTTGGCAAGGAACTCGGAAACGCTTATAACAAGATGGATAAAGCAAGCGATGACCTCGGACAGAATGATAAGCAGAGCGCTATGAGCAACCAGGGCAAAGCAAAAGAATCACTCGACAATGCCGCAAAGATGCTCGGAGATATGATGAAACAAATGGAACAGGAGGGCAAAAACGGGAACCAGAAAGGTCAGGGACGAATGAGTATGCTTATGCAGCAGCTTTCAAAATTAATAGGAATGCAGCAGGGAGTCAACGGACAAATGCAAAAGCTGGGAGAAAACGGTAAATCGGGTAAAGATGGTAAAGACGGGAATAGCGAACTCTCTCCTGATGCAAAAGCCGAAATGGACAGACTTAAAATTCAGCAGGAACAGATTACAAAATCGCTTGAAGATTTAAATAAGGAATTTGAAAAGGAAAAAGAAAAAACAGGAGATAAGCTTCTCGGTGATTTGAACCAGGTTGTAAAGGAAATGAAAGAAGCTATCAAAGATATGAGTGATTATAATGTTGACGATAAAACAATTGAAAGACAGAACAGGATTGTTTCACGCATGCTCGATGCACAGCTTTCACAACGCGAAAAAGATTTTGAACAAAAGCGGGAATCAAAGCCGGGAGAAAATTACGTCCGTACTTCTCCGCCAGAAATTGTAATCAGCGGACCAAATTCTATAAATGCATTCAAAGAAGATTTTCTTAAACTTCAAAAAGAAGGCTACACAGAAGACTACGAAGATTTGATTACAAAATATCTGATGGAGCTAAGAAAGAATCTGTTGAACAAATAATTATTCCTTCCCTATCAGGGATTGGGAAGGAGACGAAAGTAGGTTGGTTGTTGGTGACTTTTTTGTGTCGGGGAGTCTCCTATGTTCTTTATACGGACTCCCGACATAATAAGAAACCTTCAAACCTTTTAACCTTTTAACCTTTTAACCTTCAAACCTTCAAACCTTATAACTTTATAAACTTTACAA
>PNBM01000140.1:0-30093 GCA_003135995.1 Ignavibacteriota bacterium
TTAACGTTGAAAGCGCGATTGGCGAGGGTTCAACTTTTGTAGTCCGTTTTCATGCTTTACCCGGGCACAAAGAAATAGAATCAAAAAAAGTCCCTGTTGAAGAGGAGAAGGGAGAAATATTAGAAGATACAGAAAAGAAGGTATTGGTTGTTGAGGATGATGAAAACAGTATATTCGCAATAAATTTTGTTTTAAAAAATATTTCTGATGCAGATTTTGTGAAGAATGGTGAAGAGGCAATTGAAATGGCAAAGAAAAATAAATACGACCTTATTTTAATGGATATCGGGCTGGAAGGAATCAGCGGACTTGAGGCTACAAAAGAAATAAGGAAGTTAGCAGGATATAAAAAAACACCTATTGTAGCAGTCACAGCGTTCGCTATGGTTGGTGACAAAGAAAAATTTCTTGCCGGAGGATGTTCACACTATTTATCCAAACCATTTAAAATATCGGAATTCAAGAAATTCGTGACGGATATACTTATAAAGAAATAAAATAAAAATTTTTTATTTTTTATGTATTTTCCCACGGGCGAGTGAAGCAAAAATACCTGCGAAACAAAATATACTGAATAATACAAACAATAATCTCAGGCTAATCATAAAATCATTTTGATTTGCTCCGCTTATTTCAGCTTTGCCAATGAACGCTGTGAATATCACAATCACAATTCCCATACTGAACATCTGACCAATCATTCTCATAGAAGCAAGTGTTGAAGAGGCGACTCCATAATATTTTTTTTCGACGGAACTCATTATGGCATTTGTATTCGGTGACGAAAAAAGTGCAAACCCGAAACCAATTAATGCAAGGGTTAATATTATATATACATTTTCGAATTCCGGACTTATAAAAATAAATATTACAAGTCCCATCGTTAATATTGCCATACCGTACGAAGCAACTTTCTGAGGTTCAATTTTGTCTGAAAGCTTTCCTGCAAGCGGAGAAAACAATGCCATCATAACAGGCTGCGTAACCAGTATGAAACCTGCGTCTCTCGAGCTCATCCCTTTTACATTCTGAAGATAAAGGCTCAATAAGAATCCAATTGCAAATGTGGCGCTGTAGTTTATCAATGCAGATAAATTGGAAAATGTAAAAGTTCTGCTTGATTTAAAGACGATGACATTAAAAACAGGATTCGTTTTCTTTTCTTCCGTTTTTATAAATATAATAAGTATAACTATTCCTGATATCAACAGTGCAATTCCTGAAAACTGCGGTAGAAATGTTAATCCGAGCATAATCAATGTAAGAGATAAAACATAAATTACAGAACCTGTTACATCAAATTTTTCTTCCCGGGCTTCTTTCCATTCCGTCTTAAGCAAAAAAACAATCAGTAGAACTGTTATAATGCCTAAAAGGAAATTGAAATGAAAAATATATCTCCACCCGAGGTATTGTGAAATTAATCCTCCGAGGAACGGACCTGTTGATAATCCGGTATATGTAAAGGTTATGTTAATACCTATTACTTTTCCCCTTTCATTGACAGGAAAAGCCGAAACGAGTATAGCGGTTGAGGTCGCGAATATCATTGCCGAGCCCACTCCCTGTAACAAACGGAGAATCAGTAACATCGTACTTGATTCTGACAGTCCGCATAACAGCGAACAGGATGTAAATATTATTGTTCCGATTTTAAGAAACTTCGTTCTGCCGTAAATATCGGATAATTTACCGACAGGAATAAGAAGCACAGCAGTCGTGAGGAGATATGACGTAGCTATCCAGCTTAATAAAATTGCGCCCGAATTAAACTCTTTGCCAATCATAGGCAATGCAACATTAATTGCCGAGCTCATAAAAGCCGTAATGAATGCCGAAAGCGTAGTTACAATTATAATTAATCTTTTGAAACTTTTTTCTTTATCCAATAAATACAAGTAATATTTTACATAAAATAATAAAATTATTTATCATTTGCGTTCACAAGAATTTTAGCACTGTTCTTTAAAATATTAAAATTTAAATATATTTTGTCCCGGTTTTTTAAAACTGATATTTCTGTTTACTTAAATCATATAGTTGTATTAAATATATCTTATTACCAGAAATAATTATAATATAATTTAAAACTCATATACTACTTTTTTTGTTAAAATAAAATAGGTTAGAAAACTAACTTTTTAAAAATTAAAAATTTTAAAAAATGAATAATTTAAAAGCTTCTTATTTGTTACTTTTTATTTTGATTTCAACTATTTTATTCGGTTGTAAAGGCAGTACCGGACCTGTCGGTCCAACGGGACCCGGAGGTCCTTCATTAACAGGGAAATTATCAGGGTTAGTTACATTAATAGATACAAATGGAATTCAGCCAACAAACCGTTCGGGTGTTTCAGTAACTATAGACGGATTGAGTAAATCCGCAATGACAGACAGTACAGGAAAATGGGTTATTGATACGTTATCAACAGGAATATACGCAATTAATATCAGCAAGACTAATTATGGAATGACAAAACGAATTAACGTTCAATTCACGGGCGGGGGAACAGTTTTTTTGGGTACCGATATACTAAGTGCCGTACCGAATTTTTCTGTTTCGAATCTATCCTATACACCCGGCAATCAATATGTTGATATTAAAGGAAATATTAGTTTTTCATCCCCGCAATCTATCGGAAGAAATATTATTTTATTTATCGGAAATTCTTCTAATGTATCGAGTAGTCCTGCTAATTATCTTGAAATAGTAAACGGTTTTGCTAATGATACTGCACTCACTTTTACACAAAGAATTACTACGGCAAACTTCAATCAAATTGTTATTGCCACAGGTTCTACGGCATATATAATTGCTTACAGTTCATCTGCTCCGGCAGCGAACAGTTCAAGATATACAGATGTAATTACGGGTAAGTTTATTTATACGAGTTTAGGCACTACACCCTCAGCGGTGCTGCCTATTGTGACTCCAATGTTTCGATAATAAAATATCTTATTCGGTTTTTTTATAAATAAAAGGGGGCAAGTCCCCCTTTTATTATATATATTCCATATCCCGAAAATAAAAAGGCAGAATAACAGGAGAAAGGCATTGAGGAATTCACATAAACAGAATATTATATTTTAAATAGTATATGAAATAATTAAGTTATATGTACAAACTTATTATTAACGAACTTTAAAATTATCAGAAGATGGAAAGAAATATTAATTTCGGGAAAAAATTTATAGACAAATGGGGCAAATTTATAATTTACACCGTTAATGATGAAAAAATACGGAACTTCGCGGAATACGCCGAAGAGTTCAGTGATTACGGTGTGAACATAGGTAAGAAAGGATTGGCGACTTTAAATTTTAAATTTATTCCCAAAGATGAAATATGGATTGCGAAATCAATAAAACCTGCAGAGAGGCATTTTATAATAAGTAATGCTCTGACATATATTAAGGGAATAGAAAGAGGTTTGGACCCGGGTGATTCTTATGAAAATGCTTTAGCTAAAGAAAAATCGGAACGGACGAAAGATGCATTGAATAAATTACACATTAAAAATTATAAAACTGCCGGCAACCCGACTCATAAAGATATTCCTAAAAAAGTTTATGCAAAAAAATACGGAGCGATAAAGGATGTTAAAGAAACTGTAAATATATTTCTTATAAACGGTGAAGTGGTTCGTGATTTATATAAAACGGATTATGTGGAAGGCGGTCACGCATATGTTTATGACTGGATTCCAATAGATGAGATATGGATTGAAAAAATCGTAAAACCTGATGAGATACCGGTTATTATATTGCATGAATTTTTAGAGCGGACATTAATGAAATATAAAAAATTTCCTTATGTGCGGGCGCACATTGCGGCATCGAAAGCCGAATTTGAACACAGAGGAATATTCAATAAAAAAGATGCATTGAGCCTTACGCGAAGTATTGTAATGAATAAACTTTTGAAGAATATTAAATACTGATAAGTAAAATCTTAACGGTACCTAATATTATTCCATTACAACTTGTTTTTCTATGCGAACCGTCAATAAATATTATGTTCACAAACCCGGAGAGACTTTGTGAAAACAATAAAACAACGAATTCAATTAATATGGGAAAAAATTGCTAAAAAACCTCACGCCCGCCCCCTCTCCTGAAAGGAGAGGGGATTAAATAGCTATCTTTATTTAATCAAGAGCATTTTCTTTGTTTCAGAAAAATTATCCGTTTGCAATTTATAAAAATATATTCCGCTGGGTATCTGGTTAAGCGAAATTTGGTTAATAGAAAATGGTACTTCATAAACACCGGGTACCAGCTTTTCATTTACTAATGTTGCAACTTCTTTACCAAGAATGTTATAGACTTTTAGAACAACCGGACTAATTCCCGTTTTCAATATTCCATTTTCCGGGTTTGAAATCTGAAATCTTATAACTGTCGTCGGATTAAATGGATTCGGATAATTCTGATACAAAAAATAATTTGAAGGTGTTACCGAAGAAACATTTTTTATTCCTGTCGCAGGATTTCCGATTCTTGTTTTATACGCTTTTCCGTTATATCCCGTAGCTCCGCCTGTAGAACCAACGCACCATACATCCATAGAATCAGAGCCAACATTTACAGTATTAATTGAAAACATTTCTGCCGCCGTATTTACATCGAGATTCCAATTCAAACCTCCGTTCGTCGTGGAATAGATCCAGCCTGCTTCTGAATAAACGTTACCGCCTGAAATAAATCCCGTATTAGTATTGAAAAATCGCAATGCACGAATCGGATAAGAAAAAGTATTCAGCCTGTCACTCCACGTAGTTCCGCCGTCTGTTGTACGGTGCACCCAGCCCGCTACCGTAGGGGATATTGAACCTCCGCCCGTCCATCCGTATAAATTATTATAATCGAGAAAATCCGTACCTCCATCGAATACTGCATCTGCAGGTGGAAACGTAGCCCAGTTTAAACCAAAATTTGTACTGTGAGCAAAATGTATTCCGCTCGCATAAATGTTTCCTGAACTTTGAAAATCAACACTTCCTGCAAACCATCCCAAATCGGAATTTATCTGAACGTAAGTCCAGCCCGTTGAATCTTTTCCGCCATTCGTTGTATAATGTAATCCGCCTGATGTTGCCGCCATAACTACACCGGTATTCTGATTAAAAAAATGTACCCTGTCAAGCCAGCCGACACCACCTGTAAGATAAAGATTTATATCTGAAGTCCACGTCGTGCCCCCGTTATAAGACCATCTCACGACTCCGGAATATATATTTCCCTGGTCGTTGAATCCCGAAATTATAACCGTGTCCGGCGTTAGAGCAAAAACGCCATACCAGTAATAAGGAAATCCAAGATTCAGTTTTGTCACCCAGTTTATTCCACCATTAGTAGTTTTAAAAACTGCACCCAGTTCTGTTACGATATAACCTACCTGTGGATTGACAAAAGAAACATCTTTAAAAACTTTACCTGCCGAAGTGAAATACAAAGTCCAGTTATACATAGATATATTATCTCCGGGAATATTATTTTGAATATGATTATTTAAAATTTTTGAGTTCGAAAGAGGTAATATGGAATTTGTTAATGAATTTTTTTCAAGCGTTATAAATTTTGTATTATTTTCCGTAGAAATTGAATACGTTTGAGCAAGAATAAAAGTCAAATTGGAAGAAAACAATAAACAGAAAATTAATATGACCTTTTTCATTACATTTCTCCTTTACAATTAGTTTAACTAAAATTTGCTAAAAAGGTAAGAAAAATCAAGTTATTTTTATTCAATATATATTCATAATAAAAGTAAAAAAGATAAAAACAAGTTGACTATTATTAAATTTCAAAAGATAATAAGAGCTTGTCAATGTCTTTGAAAGAAAATGAACAATTGTTAATCAATATGAAGAGTAACATTAATACCTCACCCCTGCCCTTCTCCTGAAAGGAGAGGGGTTTATGTTTGCAAAATTAATAATAAGAAAAAGGTTGTAATTTATTTTATTGAATTCATACTCTTTTTGTGTTATATTATACAAATTTACATAAGCTACTTATTTAATTAATTCATTTTTTAGAAATGGACAAAAATTTATTTGGTAAAAGACTAAATGATTTCTGTAAAACCGTATCTCCTACACAGGTTGATTTTGCCGATAAGCTTGAAATGAAACCTCAATCGTTACAGAAATATTTAAAGGGTCAGAGACTTCCCCTTCCGGAAATTTTATCCAAGATTAGCAGTTTGGGATGTAACCTGAACTGGCTGTTGAACGGCGAAGGCGATATGCTAAAAAAGACCGTTACAAAAATATTTAAAACGAAACCAATTCCCGTAGTTGCCGAAGTTGAATGCGGGGTTCCGCTGTATAACCAGATTAAACAGGAATATATGAAATACCTGGAACTCGCAGACGTGAATCATTTAATTAATCCTTTCATCGCCGTCGCACGCGGTGATTCGATGAGACCTTATATAAACCCGGGAGATTATTTGTTGTGCACGGATGAACCTCAAAAACTTAAAAACGGCAGAGCAGTAATAGTTAATTTTAAAACGATACCGGAAACATATTCATCAAACGCAAAATTAATTAATTTCCTTGATGATGATAGAATAATGCTTTATTCTATAAATACAAAGTTTCCTCCCGTAATTTACAAAAAGAGTGATATATACAGGATTTATAAGGTAGTGAGAATAATTCGTGATGTCAGGTGATTCGTATCGTTATTGCACCTGAACTATTATAAACAAAAATATGAATTTAAATACAGAACTTATATATGTATCTTGCGTATACTAATTTAAGAATTAATTAATTTAATAATAATATCATGATAAAACGTTTATTAATATTTTCTATCCTGAGTTTTTTCATAACGACTGCAATTCATTCGCAAAACAACAGTAAATATTTTCTTGATGAAAATATCGATTACTCAGTCAATCCTGGTACTGATTTTTNNAATTTTTTACATTCGCAAACGGTGAATTCGTAAAAAATCATCCAATTCCGGCGTCAGAGTCAACTTACGGAATTTTTAATCTCGTAGAAGACAGTGTTTACGTGTATCTTCAGCGTATATGTGAAGATGCAATGAAAAATACAGAAGCACCAAAAGGAAGCAACACCGATAAAATCGGCAGTTTCTATTACAGCGGACTCGATACCGAATCCATCGAGAAACTCGGCATGAGTCCTTTAAAAAACTGGTTGGAAAAAATCGATAAAATTAAGAATATAGATGATTTAATGAAAATAACTGCTGAAATGCAAACTTATGGAATGGNNATATTTTTGCAGGTCAGGATTTAATGCAGAGCAGTGTTTACAAAGTTTATTTATACCAGGGTGGAATAGGACTTCCTGAAAGAGACTATTATTTCAACACTGACAGCAGAACAGCTAACATCAGGACAAAATACAAAGAACACCTTGCAAAAATGATGGAATTAATCGGTGAAAAAAATTCCGTAAATATTTCCGCTAAAATTTTCAAAATTGAAACAGAGCTTGCAAAATCATCGAGAAAACTTGAAGACCTCAGGGATGATTATGCTAATTATAATAAGATGACTTTAAAGGAATTTAATTCGACAACTCCATCAATTAAATGGAAAAATTTACTGGAAATAATGGGAATAAAAAATATCGATACTGTTATAATAGGTCAGCCGGAATTTTTTAAAGAGGTCGAAGTAATTATAAATAAATACAGCATAGAAGACTGGAAAGAATATTTGAAATGGGATCTGATTAATGAAAATGCAAGTCTATTAAGCAGTAAATTTGTAGAAGAAAATTTCGATTTCTCGGGCAGAATTTTATCGGGTACGACAGAGCAAAGACCACGATGGAAAAGAGTTCTGGACAATACTAACAGACTGTTGGGAGAAATTCTCGGAATGGAATATGTTAAATTATATTTCCCGCCCGAAGATAAAGTGAGAACCAAAGAACTCGTGAATAACATGGTTGAATCATTTGCAGCAAGAATTAAAAAACTCGACTGGATGAGCGAGAAGACAAAAGAAAAAGCATTACAAAAACTCAGTACCATGGTTAAAAAAATCGGGTATCCTGATAAATGGAAAGATTATTCAACGCTTGATATTAACAGGGATTCTTATGTAATCAATGTATTAAACGCTAATAACTGGCATTTTAAAGATATGGTTTCTAAACTCGGTAAACCTGTTGACAGAACAGAGTGGCAAATGAATCCTCAGACTTATAATGCATATTATAATCCATCAAACAATGAGATTGTATTACCGGCAGCAATCTTGACTATTCCGGGTAAGAAAATGAGTGAAGTAGACGATGCGTTTCTTTATGGATTTATCGGGGCGAGTACTATCGGACACGAAATGACACATGGGTTTGACGACCAGGGAAGACTTTATGATGCAGAAGGAAATTTAAATGGCTGGTGGACAGCGGAAGATTCGATAAAATTTGTAGCTAAGACTCAGTTAATGGTAAACCAGTTCAGTAGTTATAAAGTACTCGATAGCATGCATGTGAACGGTAAAGCAACACTTGGAGAAAACATTGCGGATTTAGGTGGATTAGTTATAGGTTACGATGCAATGAAAAAAACGAAAGACGGACAAATGAACGAAAAAATTGGCGGATTCAATGCAGACCAGAGATACTTCTTGGGATATGCATATTCGTGGGCTATGTATTCAAGACCCGAAAATCTTGCAAAAAGAATTATGACAGATGTACATTCACCCGCATTTTTAAGAGTGAATGGACCTGTATCAGATATGACGCAATTTTACAATGCGTTCGGTGTGAAAGATACTGACGAGCTCTTTAGAACAAGTGATATGAGAGTAGAAATCTGGTAAAACGAGTTTATCAAGTTTATCAAGTTTATCAAGTTAAAAGGTTCGAAGGTTCGAAGGTTCGAAGGTTTGAAGGTTAGAAGGTTAGAAAGTTTGAAAGTTCGAAGGTTCGAAGGTTTTCATTCAGAAAAATAATTTAGAATTCATAATTCAGAATTTTTTTTCTAATTCCATTGAAATAGCACATAAAAATCATTAATTTGTTTGTTCCATAGTAAAAAATGCCGGGATAGCTCAGTTGGTTAGAGCGTCGGNNTCAAATCCCCCTCCCGGTACGAAACATTAGCCTTGAATAATCCTTTATGAATAAGGGTTTTCAAGGTTTTGTTTTTTATATCGACAGGTAATAAATTTGAATCAAAATTAAGAATTGTATATGAACTTTTATATGAACTTTCAAACCCGTTAAATAATTCGTTCGATGTATTTAATGAAAAAACCCGGTAAGGAAAATTATCAGGTTCGCAAAAACCTTTTAAAACCTTAACGGGCTTTTCAATATTAAAATTTGTTTTTATCATTTTGCGATTCGATAATTTATTTATACAAACATAACATTAATTTTTGTTCAATGTCAAGAGGTCTTATATTTTTATGGTATGCAATTTTTAATGTTTATACTTAGATTTAATCTGAATATCTGATATATATATTAATGTTATTTTTTTTGAGTTTATAATAATTATTCATAAATTCTCTCGTTTTCAATAATACATAGTCAATTAAACCCTCACAACTTTGTAATTGAATCTTATGATGAATAATTTTGTTTACACAATAAAATTTTCCATTTTGTTTTTGTTTCTTGCAGAAATAAACTTTATATATTNNTATATTGGGGATTATTACCAAATTCGAGTTTCCAAAACTCACCCCAATTGCCTGAATATTTAGTTCCAATTTGAGGGTTTGCAGTTATATTTTTTCCTTGTTTTAATGCAATTTTTTGAACTTCGGTGGGTAATTTATTATAATCTTTATAAAACGAATTAGTAATATTGAATTTAAACGGCAATTTTTTTGTCAATTAATTGTTCGAAATCATCACCTATGTTATTAAATTTATTACCTTTTGCTATATTCATTTGTTCAGAAATAAAATTAATATAGTCCTTACTATTTTCATCAATATCTTCTACTTCAGAAAGAGTATTAACAATTTTAATAAATTCCTCTAATCTTTTTATATAATTATTGATTTTACGAGTAGATTTTTTAAATTTAATAAATTTGATAATCCTTATAAAACCATAATGTTTAAAATCTTTAATTTCTTTAAGGTCTTTAATTATACCAAGAATATTGTCAAGATTATCATTTTTAAAATTTTGTATAGATTCGGTATCAAGATTCATAATATCTTCGAGCAATTTATCACACAAATTCATTCCCCTATCTATCAACGGATTTATTTTGTTTATCGTATTCATTACTAACTTAAATGTTTGAACTATTGAATAATTTTCATCAATATATTCATTTGACAACAGATTTTTAAATTCGTTTAATTCTTTAATATTTTCTATACAAATTGAAGTCATATAATAAGATTTCTTTATATTAACTATAAAATCACTAATTAAGTTTCGTTAATAAAATAGCTTATTTCCTCCGATACTGTTTAATGAATGGTAATTACAATTATTATAAACTTAATTTGAATATTATTATTATGCAAGGCTTTTTTTTATAATTGCAAAACCAATTCAATTTAATCATTTCCCCAAATAAATTTACTTACTGACATCAAAAATATTTTGTCTCGTTCAGGATTAATATTATATTCCTTATAAATCTCATCAATGTTATTGAACTCTTCATTCTTGATAATGTTAATGCTTTGCTTTGAACTACATTCAAAAATACTTTTAAGGGTTAATTTATCATTATCTCCAAGAGTTGTAATTACAATCAAGTAATCTTTTTTAGATTTTACATTTAAAATTTGTTCCAACTTTAATAATTTTCTTTTATCCATTGTTTTCTAATTCCTTTGCTCTTTTGATAATTAATTTTAATTGTTTATCGTATTCATCTGAACTTACTTTTTTAATGTTCCGTTTTATTGTTACTTTTTTGATATTCCGTTCCCTGCAAAAGTCGTCAATCAGAACGCTTTTAAAGGGTATATCTCCGTTTAACATTAAACTAACATAAGAAAAATATTGTCTTATAGTCTTGTCCGGGTACGAATAAAAATATTCTTTTTTGCCCTCTAATAATTGTTGAATTTTTTTTAATCTGTTTATCGTAATCATTATTTTAATTATTTTGATTTTCCAAAATTTTATTTTCAATATCCTCTAAGCGTTGTTCAAATTCGCTCAGTTCCATTGCTTTTAATAATCCGTTTAGCATATACGAAATTCCGGTTGCAATTCTCAAATCCATTTGACCGCTCATAACTTCATTAATTAGCTTTGAATAGAACTTTGTAACCTGTTTAGGATTTTCCAGCTTTATAAGTTTACCGGGAATACTATCATTTACAACTAATATTTTTTGTTTGCCTCCGTTCCTTTTTGTTTCTATTCGCTCAGCCTCTACACCGGGATTGTGAAAATAACAAAATTCACTTTCTTTCATAGCATACGAACCGCATTGAGAACCATTTTCCTTAACGAATATACAGCGTTTTTTTTGCTTGTTATCAAGTGTATGAGTATTCATATTGTTTTATCTCCTAACTTATATATTTTATTAATAGTTACCATAATTTTGTGTTCCAATTATTAATAAGGTATTTAAATAAAATGTATCTTGTTATAATTAAAGTGTCTCATATCTCACGTATGAAAGCCACAAGGCTATTTAAAAGCATTATTCTAATGTTATATCTTTCTTGTCATTTACCCGGATATTTAAAAAATCATTTTCGTTATATTCTTTTATGCGGAGGTTTTTTCTGTTAAAAGTTACATAAACAATCCCGGTTTTTCCTCTACGGTTTTTATGAATAGCAAGTTTTAATAAATCCAGCATAGTATTATTTTTTTGATTGTATTCTCTAACTTTTAAAAATCTGTCTTTCTCGTTATCGTCCGGTTTATCAACCCTTTCAAGTGTTAAAAAGAAATCCGAACTATTTTCAACTTCACCGCTACCTTTACCGGAATATAAGCTAAGACCGTTATTATTTCCTTTTACGTCTTGTCTTGAAGTTTGTGAAAGGTTAATGATTGCAACATCTAATTTTTTAGCGAATGAATAAAGTTTTTTCATATTATCAGTAGTTCTCAGGTATTCATCTTTTGGAAATAAATAATTATCCATTAATCCAACATAATCAACGGCAACTAATCGAACTTTTTTGTTTTTTATCATTTCAATAGCTTTTATATAATCCGGGATTTTATGAACATCAATTCTATTAACAATTATTCTGAAATTGCTTAATGAATTGTCTAATTTTCTACAATCATTAATAAAATTGTTATCCTGTTTAACAAATCCGTTTTCAATCTCGAAACCAAATTTATCTAATTCAATTTGAAATATTCTCTCTCCGATTCCAATATTTGACATTTCAAGAGAAAATAAAACAGTTAATTCATTTGTGTTCTTAACAAAGTTCAAAAGGAAATTTAAAGCCAATGCACTTTTACCGATTCCCGTTCCGGCTACAACCGTTAATAATTCCTGCACTCTTAAACCTCTAATTAAATCATTGAGTATAGGAAAACCAAAATTAATTTTTTTCTTTTCAATATCGTTCGCATATTCTATATAACTATCTGTTAAAGTTTCTATTCCGTGAAAATCAGTTTCGTTCAATCCGGCTTTTGTCATTTGTTCATATAATTCTTTATTTTCGTTCATCTTAATTTTTTTATTCTTTCGTTAAAATTATGTTGTTTTAAAAGTGGTTCTGTTAATTTGTTTAATACTTCTTCAAAGTCATCTTGTTCTTTTTGAGTTGGTTTGAATACATATAACCACACGTAATAATCCCTTATCAATTCGTCCGGGTGTTCCTTTTCAAATTGTTCATAAAATCTTGCTCTAATTTCATTCTTTTTTTGGAAATAAATTATTCTTTCATCTTTAGCTAATTGAGAAGTGTTTAAAGTTCCGTTTTCAATTAATTCATTGTAAGTGCATCTGTAATCCAAATAAGAAAACGAACTATCTAATATTTCTAATACATTTTTGTAATCCATTTCAGTTTAAGACCTCCAATTTCNNTTTTGAAATCGTTATAACTTAATTCTCTATATTGATTCGTTACAATTCCAATATATTTGGGTTCGTTAATCCGGTCTTGATTTGCTTTTATAACGAACATCAACATTAAGCATTTTTGCAGGTAGTTTAAATTATCCTCAGCCTTCCAATTTAAAAATTTGTTCACTAATGCAAAACAATTGCTTTTTTCTTTACTGGTAGTAATCATTAATAATTTAACTACCGAATAAAGATAGTTCTTTTCTTTTACCTTTGTATCCATAGGAAAATTATCTAAGGATTTATTAATCTTTTTTTCTTTATCTTTCTTATCTTTCTTGTTTGTCTCCGTTTTGTTTTCCTTTTGTTCTCCGTTTTGTTCTCCATTCCCTTGATATTGTTTCCAATTAAGTATTGTTATTATAGTAGTAACCTTGTTAATTTTGATAGTTACCATTTGCCTGTTTTCCAGCATCATCAAAAACTTATTAACCGTCTTAATGTTCCACTTCCAGCGTTTTGAAAGAGATAATTGAGAATAGCAAAGTTCACCCGGATTAGTTTTCACTTCAATACCTCTAATGAAAATCGTATTCGGTTTAAAATTAGCAAGTAATAATAAATCAATCCACGCTTGAGATTTTGTAAACCGTTCAGAAAAATAAAATTCGTTTTCTGTTATTTGTCGATGTAGTTTTATATATCCAATCATTGTTAGGGTCGCCTTTATTACATATTAATAACTAATCCGTTTGACACTATTATTTTTTTTTCTTGAAAAGCTGTCGGGTCTGAACTTACATAAGCGCCTGCATCCTTTTTTCCGGTTGCTTTCCAATCTTCTAAAGCTTTAATTCTGTCACCATAAGTATTTATACTTACATTAGGTTTGTTACTAAGAACCTTTATACTTGCCTCAAGACTTTTGATTTTATCGTCTTTCAACATTAAATCCCGGCAAATTTGCCTTAATAAGTCTTCTACGTTATTTGGGATATACGTTATCATTTTGTTATTTCCTTTCTATTTGATTATGAAAATATATTTAATTGAGTTTGCAATTTTGATACTGAGTTTTTATATCCTTCTAATTTATCTTTTAAAATTTCTACTTGTTTCCGGTCAAACTCTCGAACCTTATTCATTCCGAATTTATCAAGAGATAAAAATAATTGCTTTTCGTATCCGGCTTTTTCAAAGTGCAGGAATGAACCGTTTTTTAAAAAGTATTCCCGGCTGGTTTCAAGTGTGCTAAATCCATATTGAATTGAGATAAACTCGAAATATTGACCTCCCAAATTTAATAATTTGTAGTTCATTCCCAAGCTATTCGATTTTCTATGTAAATGTTTTTCGGGATTCCGAACCGTGTAAAATGTATGGTCTTGAATATATCCGATATTCCGAACTTTTGAACTCGACAGGGATAATAAAACCCTTTGTTTGTTATTATTATCGGAAGGTTTGATTGTGATTGTTTCCATAAAGTTTCATTTGAAAAATTGAAATCCCTCGAGTATGAAACTTGATTGAAACGGGGAAGGTCGCCTCAAATAAAGACCTCGAAGGATTTAAAAATTTGTAATATGAATTAAATGTAAGTTTCATATTACAAAATTCGTCATTTTAATATTTATTGATGGTAACAGTTAGTTACCAAAATTATGCTTCGTTAATGTTCCTCTTTTTTTGTGTTCAAGATAGGTTTTTTTGATAGCTAAATAATCAATAGTTCCCTCAGTGATTTCTTCAATCCACTGATAAAATTTATTATAAGAACTGAATTTATATTTTGTGAATAAATATTTTTCATATGCGAAAAGACGGGAATAGTTTTTATTATTATTTTTTACAATATTAATTTCGTTTTTAATAATAATCTCTTTTTCATCCGGATTAGATTTATTAAATAATTCTCTCTTTGCTAATATTAGCTCATCAATATATTTCATTTGTTCACTTAATAAATAATTTTCCATTTCATAAAACCCTTTATGTATCATATACGAGACGGATAAATCTTTAATTAATAAATCCTTAACAATAATTGCATTTTCTTTTGGAAGTTTTGAATATTTCTTAAGAAATTTTCCAATATCAACAATGGGTTTTTTGCGACTATAATCTTCTTTTGTTAATCCCATATATTTCCATTCTTGACTATCTAAATAATTTTCATACTCACTTAATATTTTGTTGGAGTTTTTACGGATATTCTTTTCAAAAAGATTTTCTGTCTGAGTATTAAAACCGATTTTACAAATTTTTTTTAGTGTATCAATAATTTTTTTTGTTTCGACTTCTTCGGTTTCCTTATTGCATTTGTTAGATGTAATTCCGAAAATATTTAATCTTAGCTCCAAGAACGTTTCATCCTTATGTAAAAAGTCTATAAACCCTAATGTTTTATTTGATAGAATATTCCTTAAACGATTAACACTGTAAACATTCTCATATTCATTAATTGCTTTTTCAAATGTTTCATCATCTTTGAAAATATCCTTAATTTCTCTCTCTTTAGTTGTTTTACTTTCGGCTGTTATTTCCATCATACACCTTCCCTTTAAACCATTTTAAGTTTCACTTAAAAGTTTCTTTTTCCGTTCTTCCTTTTCCAGTTTTCTTTTTTTATTGTCTGTTAGTAACATATTATTGAAATCTTCAATAATTTTGTAAGCATGAATATCGTCAGGGCTTTCAAATTTATAATCTATATCGTAGCTTTTTAATATAATTTTTTGAAAAATATTTTTTAAATTTTCAATTAACTCTTTTATTTCAGTGTAACGGATTGATTTTATTGTTGAGTTTTCAACTATATGAGCGATATTTTCGTTTATATAGTCTCTTATTCTTTTAGAAGAATTTTTAATCTCGTTTTCTATTTCTTCAAGTTCACATTTTTTATCTAATTCGATTTCGTCAATTAGCTTATAAAAAGTAATTTTTTCTCTATTCCAATCAAACAAAGTTCTTATTTCAATCAACAAACTGTTAAAAATGCTATTTTGAAAAAAACCACCAAGAAAACCATAAACTTTCCATGCCTCTATTACTTCTTCGTTATCACTTAGTTTCAGCAAGAAATTATATTTTTTATCAATCCGGAATATTCTACTGTGAATAATATCAATATATTTGTTATTTANNAACACATTCTTCCCAAGCACTGTACCCATTAGGATTTTCCATATTTCCTTCCCTTTTATATTTAAATTACAACCTGCGGAAACCTTTATATTTATTGAGTATCCGCTAATTGAATAAATAACATTCCCTTTATTTTCTCTTGAAAATTATTCGTTTTGATTGACCTCTACTTTGCTAAAATAATGATTTGTTCCATATCCATATTGAATAACAATTGAAATTGTAAAACTGTCTTCATATTTTTCGTAATACATTGCAGGTTGTTCAGAACCATCCGGAGCTTTTTTTATTTCTGTTTTAATTTGCTTGAAACCATTTTTATATAATTTATTCTCTATGTTAAATACATAATCATTACTTACTAATTTATCATACTTCTTTTTTAATCTTGATATTTCGTTATCACTTTTATTATCAAGGTCATTTTGAATTTTAGCGATTTTCTTTATATATTTTTGTGCCTCTGCATAATTACTGTCATTGTCTTTAATTAATCTAAAAAACTCTTTTGATTTTCTATAATCTTGATTATCATAAAATTTCATTGCTCTTTGAAAATGTGTCAAAGTATCTCTATCTTTTAAAATTATTACCTCGTCGGTTTTATTTTTTTTATTGCAGGATAGTAAAGTAAATATAAGAACAGAAATAATAATTATAATTTTATATTTGTTCATTTTCCCTCCCTTGAAACGAATTTATTATAAATTTCAATAAATCTTGAAATCACTTCTTAATTAAGATTATTATATAAATAATATGATTTATTTCTTTTCGGTATTATCTAATTTTCCAACATTCTCAATCAACTCTATAATTTTACCTAATCTAAAATTGATTTTTTTAACAGTGGAATTGATTGAGAAAATAGTAACTATTAAACTGATAGCAAGTATTAGCATTACTATGGAAACAAAAAAACCGAAAACCGCTACTACACTTGGAGCGTTATTTTGTATAAAATTTGTTATTAACATAAAACCCTCCCGATTTGATTTATTATAAAAAATATCTACAATTTTTGAAACAATCAACAAACTAATTATTCAAAGATTAATGGTTATTTTATTAATTGCCTGTCTTAAATCCTCAGTTGTTATATGAGTATAGCCAAGCGTAGTTTTAATGTCTGAGTGTCCGGCTAATTCTTTTACAAAATTAATACTTAACCCTCTTTTAATAAGGTCTGTAATATACTGGTGACGCAATGAATGATAATGGAGACGCTCAGGAAGTCCGGCAACCCTGCAATATTTCTTAAATCTATGAGATATGAAATCCGGTGAAAACCTGTATCCGTTGGGTTTTTTAAAGATATAACTATCTTGAATAGGTTTAATTTCAATAATGTTCGATTCGGATTTATTCCCCTGCACGATTAATAATATTTCTTTTAATTTATTCGTCAACGGAACAACCCGGATTTTCCCGGATTTTGTTCTAAATGTTGCCTTGTTACGAATCGTTATAGTTTCATTTGAGAAATCTATATCATTCCATTGCAGGTTTAATATTTCGTTAAGTCTAAACCCGGAATTTAAACCGAATTTAGCAATGTTTAAAATCCTTATATCGTCTATTACTTTGAATAAATCACTTAAATTTTCATCTGTAAATATTTGAGGTTCTTTTTGAGGTATCTTAATTTTAACAACCTTATCAAAAGGATTCTTTTCAATCCAATTAAGTTTTATTGCAAAATTAAACCCGGCTTTAAGTGTTCTAAGATGTTTATTAACCGTTTCCCCTGTTACTTCATTTGATTTGAATGTCTTATAAGCCTCTATTTGCTGTACTGTAATGAGTTTTAAGCGTATATCTCCAATTACATTGATAAAATTATTAAATATACTTTTATATTCCTTTACGGTCTTATACCTGTAATTTGTCTTAGCAAATCCGATTAATTCAGTTTGCAGGTCTGAAATCTTGTAATTTGCAAAAATAACCTCTTTTTGAATTTTTGAGGATTCCCGGAACGTAGTTAAAAATTTTAATGCTTCGCTTTTTATTTTAGTTTTGCAGGAACGCATTTTATTTTTACCGTCTGAGCCAGTGTAAAAAAGATAATAAACTTTATTTTTACGTTTCGATATGAACATAATATTTTACTCCTTTTACACCGAAAAGAATTATCGAATGATATGAAAATTCATATGAAAAATTAGAAATGTATGCGAAATTTTTTAAGCAGTTGGTTAGAGCGTCGGAATCATAATCCGCAGGTCGAGGGTTCAAATCCCCCTCCCGGTACGAATAAAAAAACCTCGTTTAATCTTGATTCAAAAAGATATTCGAGGTTTTTTAATATCACGAACAGAAATAATCGGATTGCATAGCCCGTAACAATTTTTTACATATATTTACTTCCTGCACAGGTAAATCTAAATCATTATTTTTATTTTTGTTTAAGAAAATAGAACTTAGATTTTCATTTTTAATATTTTCTTAAAAAATACATTTTTTGAAAATTTATTCATAAGTTCTCCCCTATCAAGCCGGAATTTTGCAAAATTTTCCGGCTTTTTTTGATAGAAAAATATGATTAAACATAAAGTAATTATTATTTGTTAGTTCTTTTTCAGATTGTTTTTTATTAAATTATGTTATGGCACGTGCATTAGAAATAGATGGACTGAATTATGATGACGAACTTTTAAATTGTCTGGAACTTCTCTTCCGCTTAAGAACTGAGGAACTATATTTACATTATAGTAAAATATTTTCGGAAAGGAAAATTGAGGTTTTACACGATACACGGGTTGCAGCCCGCAGACTTCAGGCACTTTTTAAGATATTTCGTTCGTTATTTCCTCAAAAGAAATTTTTAGAAACATATTCTATATTAAAAAATTTTATAGATTTATTGGGTCCCGTAAGAGAGCTTGATGTCCTCTCGGCAATGCTGGGCAGTTATATAGCTAAACGAAATATTAATGAAATTAAAGCACTTATGCTTCTTTTTGCAAATTTAAATTACACTACACTTGAAAAGCGTGCTGAGCTTTTTAAACATCCTGATATATTAAATTTTTCTGATAAAAAAAATCAGTTTCTGAAATTTTACACGAAATATTTAAATAAATCCCGCAAACAAAAGCTTACTCAATTACAACCTTTAAAATCATTCAGGGAAAATGCTAAGAACATATTTCCATTTTTATTCGATAATATGTTTAAATTCAAGACTTCTGTTATCGGACAGACGAAGAATAAAATGAAACTTCACCGAATGAGAATAAAAGCGAAACCGTTGAGATATTTTATGGAATTATATCTGAATGCATTTAAAGAGGATTTCACGAAATATTATATAGATATTAAATCATTTGTAGACAGAACGGGTAATGTACATGATATGGATGTATTAAGTGTGAAGCTTAATAAATTTCTTAAAGAAATCAGGTTTTTTAACAGTAAACAAAAGAGCAGGAAAGACAATATTCCGACAAAACCAATCCGGGAATTTTTATCGGATATTAAAAAGAAAAGAGCTTTGAATTTCAATAAAATATGCAACCAGATAATAAAATGGGAGGAGGAAAATTTTAAGGAAAAAGTTATGTTGAATTTGGGTATTATTAATATCCCGGAAAAGCAGATTTTATAATATTAAAAACCATTAAGTGAAAATTTTTGTTTTAAATTACTACAAGTCATAAAATAAACTTAAATAAAAAATGAAAAAAATATTCTTATTCATTGCATTGATAACGGTTATATCAGCACAATTAATGTTTGCGCAAAATAATCGGTCTCCAAGATTTTCGAAACCTTTATATTCAACCGAGGAAAGCAGCAGGAATCCAATCGGACCGCCGATTTCGGTTGGAGAATATCCATATTTCCCGTACCCGTATGTTAACTATGACATATCAAATGACAGCACTCCGCAGAACGAACCGTCCATAAAATTCAGCGGAAAATTTCCGAATATTGTAGTAGGAGCATGGAGAGATTTCAGAACTACTATTAATCAATCTGACCCTATACGAAGGGTGGGCTATAGTTATTCAACTAACGCAGGTACATCGTGGTCAGTGAGTGCTTTGACTCCCATAACTGATCCTTCACATCCAAGAACAAGCGATGCAGTTGTTTGTTCTGATACTGCAGGAAATTTTTATATTGCGACAATTTCGATAGACATAACTAACGGAAATGGTGAAGTTTTAATATATAAATCTACTGATGGAGGAATCACATTTCCCGTAGGATATATAGCCGCTGGAGGTAATGGAAATAACGAGGATAAAGAATGGATTGCTTGTGATTTAACTCACGGAAGCAGTCCTTATAAAAACAATTTATATATTTCCTGGACTCGTTTTGGAACACCTAACGGAATACTTTTTATGAAATCTTCAAACGGAGGTGTAAATTGGGCATCACCTTTTTTAATAAGCCACGAGTCTGGTGTTCAGGGTTCAGATCTCACTATTGGACCTAACGGTGATATCTATGTTATTTGGTTGGGTGGTTTTAGTGATGATATAATTTATTTTAACAAATCTACAAACGGCGGAACGTCTTTTCAAACAACCGATGTTATTGCCGGAGAAGGTGCTACACCGAACGTTCCATTTTCACAAAATGGTTATTTAACATTTCCTTCGATAGCAACTGATATTTCGGGCGGTCCGAGAAACGGAAATATTTATGTTACCTGGTGCGATGCAAGAAATGGCGACCCGGATATATTTCTCAGCCGTTCGACTAACGGAGGCACAAACTTTTCAACGGCGGTAAGAGTTAATAATGACGCTGTAAGTAACGGTAAATTACAATGCTGGCCCTGGATAAGCGTTAACGAAACAGGTAATATTGCCATTTTATATTATGATTCACGAAACACCGCAAACAATAATATTATAGAAGCCTGGCTTGCGCGTTCTACCGACGGAGGCATCACGTTTGTAAATGAAAAATTAAGCTCAGTTCCTTCTCCTACTAATCAACCAAATACAGCGGTAAGATACGGTGATTATATTAATGTTGATTATAAAGGTACGAGAATTGTACCTATTTGGACAGATGAAAGAGCCGGCGGATATAATATGGAAACGTACACAGCAATTATTGACCTTGCGACTGAAATTAATCCAATTTCAGGCAGCATACCGGATAAATTCGAACTTTCACAAAATTATCCGAACCCGTTTAACCCGATTACAAATATCAAATATCAAATAATCGAAAACGGTTTTGTTAATTTGAAAATCTATGATATAGTTGGAAGAGAAATAGCTACACTCGTGAATAAAAATCAAACTGCCGGAACTTATGAGACAAAATTTGATGCGAGTAATATTTCTTCGGGAGTTTATTTTTACAAACTGACTTCGGGAAGTTTTTCGGATGTGAAGAAATTGGTAGTGGTTAAATAAAGTTATAAAGTTGCAAAGTTCTAAAGTAATAAAGTAAGAACTATTTAAGATTCGAAGGTATTTTACAAGATTAAAAAATACTTTATGGAATCAGAATTTTATAATAAAACCGGATGTTATATTGAAACATCCGGTTTATTTTTACGTACAATTGATTAAAACCGGATTTTCTATATCATATTGATTTGCTAAAAAGTTTCACTTTTTAAAAAATATTTAACGATTATTTAATATTTATTTTCTTGTTGTAACTTGACAATAAGAATTTTTATTATTAATTTGGAAACTTAAAAAACTATAATAGTTTCCATATACAAGCAATAAATGACAGAAAAAGATAAAATATTTAATTATACGAAGAACAGGTTCACTTCCGAGGGATTTTATAAAATTTCAATGGACGAGATTGCAGCCGAGCTTCGTATAAGCAAAAAGACCATCTACAAATATTTTCCATCGAAGGATATGCTTGTACACGAAATTATTAAAGATGAAATAAAATCTATGCACATCATTATAGACGAGATTATAAATAAAGATGCAGACGTGATCACCAAGTTCGTCGAGATTATGGAATATTACATTGCAAGATTATCAAAAACCAGCGACAAATGGATGCGGGAAATACAATTACACCTTCCAGACTTATGGAGTGAAGTTGATAAGTTCAAAATAAAAAAAATTGATATGATTTTAACTAAATTAATAAAAGAAGGGAAAAAGGAAAAATTAATAATTGATTTTCCTCCTGAAATCATAATCAATTCCTATACATTGACTACAAAGGAAATTTGCAATCCAAAGTTTTTAAATGAAAATAACATTACTTTTAAAGATGCATTGCACCATAGTTTTGCGATGCTGATTAATGGTATTCTTACGGAAAAAGGAAGAGTCAGATATAAAAAGATGATTAAATTAAAAAAATCATCATTAAGAAATTTAATTACGTAATATAAAATTATTCTAAATATTATGCTTATGTTTAAAAAAGTAATTTTGGGTCTGGCATTTCTTTTATTTATTGCCGGGTCCGGAAATGCACAGACGCAAAAGACCTTTACTCTGAGTGAAGCAATTAACGAGGCGCTTAGAAATAACACCGATGTTATCAATGCCCGCTTCGAAAAGAATAAAGCACTTGAAAGAGTAAGCCAGGTGTATGATGAAAACTTAGTTCCAACATTTAGTCTCAGCACACAGTATATCAGGACATTTAAAAAGCAGGCGTTTGATATTTTCGGTCAGAGGTATGAAATCGGTACTGATAATACAATTAATAATATATTGAATGTTACCGAAGCGATACCGTTTTTAGGAACCCCCGTTTTTTCAGGAATCAGAATTGCAAAAACTTATGCCGAATTGCAGAATGAAAATGTAGATATGGTTGAGACGAAAGTGAAAGTCGATGTTAAAAAAGCTTTTTACAATGTGCTGTTTTTAAAAGAAGTTGCAGACGTAAACAGCAAGAGCCTTCAAAATGCAGATGATAATCTTGCACTCGTGGAAATAAGATATAGAAATGGCGTCAATACCGAATTCGATTTTCTAAGAGCAAAAGTGAAAGTTGAAACATTAAAGCCTTCGTTGTCTCAATCTTTAAACAATCTTTCAATCGGAAAAAAACTTTTAAAAAATGCAATCGGTATAAAGACAAACGAAGAGGTTGATATAGCGGGTATGCTTACGTATGACAGCACTGAAGTATTCGGCTCAACGGATGATATTTTAAAAAGGATTGCAGAGAATAATGTTTCTATCAGGCAGCTTAATTTAAGTCAAAATATTAACAAAGAACTCGTTACCGTTAATAATGCCAATTATATGCCTAAACTTTATTTGTTCGGACAATACCAGATTGACGCTATGGAAGACGACCCGAGGGGGGTTTTAAATTACAGATTTTTTACTGTGGCTAATGCCGGAATCGGACTGAACTGGGATTTGAATTTTATCAGAAATACATTTAAGAAAAGACAGGCTGAAATTGACGTAAAGAAAACGGATGAAACAATTCTCGATGCAAAACAAAAATTAAAGATTTCAGGTCAGAATACAATTTCTGCGATGGAAGATGCAAAGAAAAGAATAATTGCACAATCGGAAACAATTAAGCTTGCCGAGCGCGGATACGAACTTGCTACAATCAGTTTTAAGAACGGCGTATTGAACCAGATAGATGTTCTGGATGCGGAATTAACTTTGAACCAGACGAGACTCGCTTATTTACAGGCGATTTACGATTACCTGAATGCCAAGGCTGACCTCGAAGGTTTACTTGAAAAATAAAAATTAAATTTAATAAATAAATCTTATAATAAAATAATAATCCAAAGATAAAATGAAGAAATCAATTTATTTTGTATTGATAATAATTTTTGTGGTGGGTGTGATTTCCTGCGGCAAGAAAAGCGAAAAGAAAGAACTTAATGATAAAAAGCTAACGCTTGTAAAAGTAAAAGATGTGACGGGAGAATCTTTTAAAGAAACATACAAAGTAGTCGGAATAGTAAAACCATATACAAGCGCAAAGTTGTCATCGGAAGAAGGAGGATTAATTTCATATCTTTCGAAAGACAAAGGAGACAGGGTAGGAAAGGGAGAAGTTGTAGTGAAGCTTAAAAAAGATGTGGATGAAGCAACTTATGAGCAATCACTTGCACAATACGAGCTGGCAAAAGATAATTATGAACGAACAGGAAATTTGTACCGCGAGAACGCTACAACCGAACAGCAATTTACAAATGCAAAACTACAGCTCGATGTTGCGGAAAAAACCGTAGAACTCTTCAGGACGAGGTTAAGTAAAGGTTATGTGACTTCACCAATCAGCGGAGTTGTAGATGCCAAGTATATGAACAGAGGAGAAATGACATCACCCGGAATGCCGATAATTAGTATAGTGGATATTTCGAGAGTAAAAATTAATGCAGGATTACCCGAAAGATTTATAGGACAGGTTACTGTTGGTCAAACGGTAAAAGTAACGTTCGATGTTTTGCCGGATGAAGATTTTGATGGAACCATTAGTTACGTTTCACCTACAGTCGATAACCAGAGCAGGACTTTTGAAATTGAAATAGTGCTTAACAACAGCAAGAAAAAATTAAAACCTGAAATGTCGGCAAATGTAATTATAACCCGTCACGATGTTGATGATGCTGTGGTGCTGGAAAGAGATTTGATTGTGGATAACGGAGATGAAAAATTTGTTTTCGTTCTTGAAGGAGATATTGCCAAAAAAAGAATGGTTCAGGAAGATGGAAACACGGATAATAAAGTATTAATTACCGGCGGCTTGAATATAGGCGATAAGCTTATCTATGAAGGATTCAGAGCTTTAGCCGACGGAGATAAAGTAAAGGTTGTAACTGAATAAATAAATATTTTAATATATAATTTAATATAAAAGAGTTTTTATTATGAAATTTTTTAAATTAATAGTTGGAAACAAGGTAACGGTTTATATCCTCGTGTTGATTATAGTATTGGTCGGTTCGTTTTCATATATAAGTCTACCGAGAGAATCGAGTCCTGATGTTAAGATACCTTATGTATTTGTTTCAACAGTGTACCCGGGCGTTTCACCGCAGGATATTNNGGAAATCGAAAAAGAAATTAAAGGCATTACAGGGGTAAAAAAAATTACATCGGTATCACGCGAAAGTTTTTCTTCTATCTCAGTTGAGTTTTTCACAAATATTGTAATCGATGATGCATTACAAAAAGTCAGAGATAAAGTTTCAACTGCAAAAACTAAAATGCCTCAGGATATAAAAGAACCCGTGATAACAGAAATCAATTTTTCTGAATTTCCGATTTTATATGTAAATTTAACAGGTAATATAGGTCTCGCAAAACTTAAAGAGGTCGCGGACAAATTCAAAGATAAATTCGAAGAAATCCCCGGAGTGCTTTCATCCGAAGTGGTTGGTGGAATTGACAGAGAAGTAAAAATTGACGTTAATGCTGACAGGCTGAAATATTATAATTTAAGTTTTAATGATGTAATTAATACAGTCTCTGCCGATAATATGAATATCCCCGGTGGGAAAGTTGATGTAGGTAAATCAAGTTTCCTTGTCAGAACACCGGGAGAATACAAAGACCCTGAAATGATGAGAGACCTCGTTGTAAAAACTTTTAACAACAATCCTGTATTTATAAAAGATGTTGCTGATGTAACATATGGTTTCAAGGACCGGCAGACATTTGCAAGAACAGATAATAAGGAAAGCGTAACGCTCGTAGTTAAAAAAAGGAGCGGAGCAAATATTATAGACATCGTTGACAAAACAAAGCAAATATTAATCGATAACAAAAGTTTAATTCCTGCGGGAGTATCGTACACTCTGACGGGCGACCAGTCAAAATATATTAAAGACACTCTTCACGAACTTGAAAACGGAATTATCACAGGAATAATACTTGTTTGCTTAATCCTCTTTTTCTTCATGGGATTAAAAAATGCAATTCTCGTCGCAACGAGTATTCCACTTTCTTTCCTGATATCATTTATTGTTCTGAACATGATGGGCATTACACTGAATATGATAGTTCTTTTTACGTTAATTCTTGTTCTCGGAATAATTGTCGATGATGCAATTGTTGTGATTGAAAATATATACAGGCTTCAGGAGAAACTGGATTACAATCCGCACGATGCGGCAATGGAAGGACCAAAGGAAGTTTTATTCCCTGTAACTATTGCAACGCTCACAATTATTGCTTCATTCTTCCCGCTTTTATTTTTCCCGGGAATCGTCGGTGATTTCATGAAATATCTGCCAATCACACTTATTGTTTGCTTGTTGTCATCACTTTTTGTAGCAATGGTAATCAGTCCTGTACAGGCATCTGTATTTATTAATTATAAGAAAGAAAAAGAAAAATCCAAAAGAAAAAAATTCAGACCTGTTGCAAAATTTCTCGAATATTTCGACGCTAAATTTTTCGGAACTTCGCTTAAATTTTATGAAAGGGCTGTCAGAAAATCTATGAAGTTCAGAAAAACTTCAATAGCTATTATATTTACGATTTTGATTTTCGTATTTATGCTGTATGGTGCATTGAATAAAGGAGTTGAATTTTTTCCAAATGTCGATCCGCGTTCAAGCAACATCAACATTACGACTCCGGTTGGTACTAACATTGAAGAAACAAACAGATTAACTCAAAAGATAGAATCTAAAATTCCTAAAGATGATAACATTGAAAGTATAGTTGTAAATGTGGGTTCATCAAACAATCCGCTTGATTTTACCGGTGAAGGAATTCCTAACAAAAGTGTAGTTACAATTAATTTCATTGATAAAACCAAACGCCAAATCAGTTCATTTGAAACAGTTGAAGATATTCGAAAAGCTATTTCGGATATTCCCGGTGGAGTTATCGAAGTCGCAAAATCCACGATGGGACCGCCTGTCGGACCGCCGGTAAATATTGAAATTTCGGGAGATGATTTTGTACAACTCGGGCATATAGCCGACCAGGTTAAAAGAGAAATAAAAGATATTCCCGGACTTACCGACCTTGCTGATAACTATGATGAAACCAAACCTGAGATACAGGTAATAGTTGACAGGGAAAAAGCTGCCTTGTACGGTCTGAGCACGGCATCGATTGGTATGACCGTACGCACAGCAATCAACGGAAACACTGCAAGTAAATACAGAGTCGGAGAAGATGAATACGATGTTACTGTCAGATTGAACAAAGCCGAACGCAATGATATAGAAACGATTCAGAATTTATTTTTCACTAATAAGGATGGAAAAGAAATTCCGATTTCTTCTGTTGCAAAAGTTATTTTCTCCGGAAGCGTCGGAGCGATAAACAGGAAAGATCTTAAAAGAGTCGTAACTATCAGTGCGAATGCAGAAGGAAGACTCGGAAACGAAGTTTTAAAAGATGTTCAGGCGAAACTTGCAAATTTCAAAATGCCTGACGGTTATGTAATAAAATATACCGGTGAACAGGAAGACCAGGCTGAATCCAGCGCCTTCCTCGGAAAGGCATTCGTGATTTCGTTATTACTTATTTTCTTTTTAATGGTTATCGAGTTTAATTCCGTTCGTGTTCCGATTTTGATTATGATATCGATATTACTTTCTATGATTGGTGTGCTCATGGGTCTAATCATTACAGGTACACCGTTCGGAATTATTATGTCCGGTATTGGTGTGATAGCACTTGGAGGAATTGTAGTAAGGAATGCAATAGTTATGCTTGATTTTGCTAAAGTACTGGAGAAGGAACGCGGTTTTGAAAGGGATGAAGCATTGATTCAGGCAGGACTAATCAGGATGCGACCGATATTTCTGACTGCGGCGGCTACTATACTTGGTATCGTTCCGTTAGCTACCGGAATTGATTTTGACTGGAGAACATTCAGCTGGATATTAGGCGGTGAAAACACAGCGTTCTGGAGACCTATGGGTATTGCAATTATTTTCGGTTTAATGGTTTCGACATTTTTGACATTGGTAATCACTCCGACTTTATATTCTTTCTCTGATGATTTATCTAAAAAAATATTCGGCAGAAAGAAAAAGGCAGTAGCAGAGGCAGTTGTAGTAGCAGAAACAGTAAAAGAGAGTTAAATATTTTAAGATAACGTTGTAGCGCTCTTGTAGCCGCAGGCTTTAGACTATGCTTCAGGATATAATAAACGGAAAACCCCATACGGGGTTTTTAATTTTTGACCATATACAAATCATTTACGGTGTTGTATAAGTCACCTGCAATACGGGTCTGTCATTAATATTACTTGTACTACCTGATGAAAACCCCAGAGCCCTAATAGGAGATTCAGTCTGAAGTCTTAATAAAAACCCGAAATTTGTTGTAGGATTTGCTACCATATCACTAATTGCTGCAGTCATATCAACTGTATAATCTTCATTATTGGAAGTACTTGCATTTAATATTATCTGATTTGAAGTCGTTACAGCAGGCTGATTATTCCAATTAACAGAATCAACTCTCCAGCTTTGTGTTATTCTTTGCATATAACAAGCATTTGAACCGCTATCCTGATTATGACCGGGACCGCCGTAATGAATAGGAGAACGGTCATAAGTCAATAGAAGCTGGGCACTTGTAACGGTTGCATTTTGCGGAATAAACGATAAATCGATTTTAAAAATTGTTCTTCCTATATATCCTACTCTTGCGGAATCCTGCCATGCGATCGCAGCAAAATCACCATCGTTTTTAAAATTAGTATTAGGATAATAATCTGTAATGTATGCATTCGATAATGTTGTATCATTAAGCCTCATTGATACATTATTGGGTGGATTAGTTACGCTCGTTTGACTGCAGGAAATAAATGTTATAGCAAAAAATCCTATAAAATAGATAATTAATGTTGTAACCTTACCCATTTATTTATTCCCTCGCTTATTAATTTTATTATTTAATCTTATATATTGATAACAATAAATAAAGGAATAAGTTCTCAATGAACAGATAGATGCGAAGTGATTAGTATTTAAAATTGAGTGCAGATTTTTTTAATTAAAAAAAATTAGAATTTATAAATTATTCTTTTTCATCCTGTTTATAAAAATAGCTTTACCCGAACCTCATCATAATTATTTATCACGATGTGTGTTTTTTGACATCCGCTTTGTAATTTGATTATCTTGATTAATAATTCCCTACCCTAATAATTTCTAATACAATTAACTAAATATTATTACATTATAGTCTATTATTGCATCGTATAAGATATCTGCAAAATTGGTCTTTCGTTATAATTAGCACAACTTCCGGATGAAAAGCCAAGAGCCACAATTGGAGATTCTGTTTGAAGTCTCATCATAAAACCGAAGTTATTAGACGGATTCATTAACATATCATTTAACACGGCTGTAATATCTACAATATAATTCTGATCATCAGACGTACTTGAATTTAATATAATCACATTCTCTGACGAAACATCGGGCTGATTACTCCATGTGACAGAATCGGTATCCCACTTCTGAGTGATTCTTTGAATATAGCAGGCATTCGAGCCTCCATCTTTGTGGTGTCCTGAGCCGCCGTAATGAACGGGCGTAGAATTATGATTTAAGTACAGTTGGGCACTTGTTATTGTAACGTTTTTTGGTATTACCGACAAATCAATTTTGAATAACGATCTGCCAATATAAATTGTATCCGTAGATGTTTTCCATGTCACGGCAGCAAAATCCCCGTCGTTCCTGAAATTTGTGGTAGGATAGAAATCTGTAATGTAAGCATTTAATAATGATTTTTCATCAAGCTGTATAGTCAAATCAATTGTTTTATCTGTAGAACCCGTATCGCTTCTTGACAATAAAGGCGAAGTATTAAATGCTAAATACGTAAATAGTACCATTAATATTTTATACATATCTTGAACTTCCTCTATTTAATTTTAAAATACTTACTTAGATAACAAAAATTTATGAAGTAAGTTCAGAAAGAAGTAAATTTTTTTCGGCGTAGCCGCGAAATCCTGGTAGCGGCGAAGCCACGATATCTTTGGTCCCCCACAAAAAAATCCCGGGACGCAATAAAAATTATAGATGA
>PNBM01000140.1:30138-30372 GCA_003135995.1 Ignavibacteriota bacterium
ACCTCATTATAACAATGTCACACTTTCGGCGTTCTAACAATTATTAATAATTAATTTCTATAATAATATCACACCTTCGGTGTTTAAGAAATTTATTTCAACAATATCATCCTTTTCGTTTCATTATAACCTCCCGCTTGCAACCTATAAAAATAAACTCCGCTGGGGTATTGCGATGCGTTGAATGTTACTTCATACGTTCCGGGATTTAGTTTTTCATTTACAAGTGTTTCA
>PNBM01000061.1 GCA_003135995.1 Ignavibacteriota bacterium
TGCATAAAGAGCTGGCATCCGATTCCTATTCTCGAATCAATTATTTTCTGCTCTTCCCTGTTAAAACTAAATTTTGCGCGGGTTTCATCTTCCTGAATTCTTACCTCATCCGGTTCTTTAATCATATCCCCAATTATAGAAAAAAGTCGTGCTTCCCATTGGCTTAAAAAGAAAAAGCTGAAAGGAATTCCATCACCGAGACGGTGAAGCCACATCTGAATATTCTTATCCGCCTGCCATTCACCTTCGACATAAAGTAACTCGGAATCAGCAATTTTTACGAATCTGAACTCTGCACCAAAAAGCATGAGTTCAATCCATTTTACATTATGTTCTGCAATACCGAGCATTTCTCCCCACATAGTATTATTTTGATTTTCAATAACAGCGGGTGGAATGCTTATTACTATTTTTTTCTCCGGTTCTGATTCAATCATTTTGAAAATATTTCCATACGATTCCATCAGGTTTTGAAATTCCGTATGCTCTTCCGGGATTAAGTAATTTGTCTTTTGCATTGATGTGGAAATTAATAGATTTTTTTATTTTTGGAATTTTTTAAAATAATTATCAATTTCTTCTCGCATTTCAATTCCAACTTTTTCAAAGCAATCTAATAATGATTCATAAGCTCCTTCACCTCCGATAAAATCCCAAAATTCTTTGCCGACTTTTAATTCTTTGTCTAAATCTAACATTCCCCTCATAGTCCATCTTTTATATGGTTCGGGTTCATAAGGATTGTATGGTATAGCAATTAATGTATTAACTTTAGCATTCGGATTCTTTACGAAAATACATGCAGTCCATTCAAGAAGAGTTCTTTTAAATTCTCTAAATCCACCGGCATTTGGTTTTGCTGTTTTAATATCGAATAAAAACAATTCGTTGCTTTCACTTTCGAGCCATAAGTCAACTTTAGTTGGTCGAACAGTATTCATTTCGCCTATTTGAGAGACTTCTCTTAACAATTCGATTTCTTTTTCTTTATTTGGTTCTTTTGTTGCGGTTTCGAGTCCATTCATTATATCCTGAATAACTTTATGTGCTCCAGAACTTATTTGATTTCCGGCAGTCTGTTGTTTTAAAGAATTTTTAAATCTTAATTCTGCAAGAGCAATCGCAACAGGTTCAAATATAGCTGTTCCAAAATTTGTACTTAAAGAATGAATAAAAGAATATAGAGCTAATCTATCTTTTCCCAAAAGCCTTGTATGGAATGGCATTGAAGCAGGTTCGGGATTGTAGTTCTGAAATTTATTTCTCAAACTAATTTTTAAAATATCTTCTATTATATTTATATTCATAAGTTAAAAAGATTTTCTAAGCCTTGATAATAAGGCATGTGTGTTTTTATTGCTATTTCATCTTTTGCTTGAATAATTTGATTCTTTTTTTCCTTGCTTACCTCATTCAAAACACATTTATAATGGTAGTGCTTTCCATCTGAATAATCGTGTTGGGTATGCACTAATTTTTTTGCTTGTTTTCTTTGATACTTTGAATATATACAAATACCATTTACAATTTCATTTTCATTAAATAAATCACATTTGAGCAAACATCTAATTTCTATATCGGTGATATTATCTTTAAAATTAGAATACTTTTCGATAACGTACGGACAAAAATTAATCCAATTTTTACATATAGGACATCTATCCGAACTTCTTGAATTAATTGTATCAATTGTTGCTGTTGGTATTGCAGTTTTCAGCGAAAAAGATCCTGACTGAATTTCTTTTTTACTTCCAACTTCAATACCATAAATTCTTTTATCTTTTGTTATTATGAGATAATCAGGAGGTACTAAATGATCATTTCTACTATATATTTTCTGATGTAATAATAATGGTAGAATATAACCAAGATTATTTCTTAATAAAAAACAATAAACTATTAATTCATGCCATAAGCCGCCTGCAGTTTTCGGTAATAATTCATCGAAGTAATCATTTAATTTTTTCAAGTTAGGGTCTTTTGATGGTAATCCGACTGTCCCTTTATAATTTCTTAATATTTTGTAATTTTCTTCATTTAAAATGGAAGGAATATTTTCAACTAATTTATCTAAAAATTTATTTCTCCTTTCAACATTAATAGTTATTGATTCATAACACATTAAAAGATTTATGAAATGTAATAATCCTTTTAGAAATTTCTCTTTTTTCGATGCATCTGATTTTTTCGTACCCATTGCATAGAAACAACGACCTAAAAAAATATATTCAAAAATATCAGCTAATTTCATCTGTCTATTTTTTTTGCTANNAAGATTAAATTCTTTAATTAATTCATCTTTATTATATTTATACAATTCATAATCATCTTTTTCTTTAGGGAAGACATAAGATGCTTTTTCTGTAAATAATGTATCTAAAGTTTTTAAATGTTTAATAGCTAATTCTATTTTATTCAATAATTCATTCATATTATTTTTGTTTAAAATGAAATATAATTTCCGAATACGCACCTTTGTCTTTTTCGGTGCGATTTAAGACTGGGCGTTTAAATTGATTTATGATTTTTAGACCTGATTTTTCTGCTATGGTTGGATAAAGATTGTATTTGTCGTTAGCTACTAAAAAAATATTAAAATCATCTTTTAAATATTTT
>PNBM01000207.1 GCA_003135995.1 Ignavibacteriota bacterium
GACTCCTATCGATCGATTTTGCTGGTAAGGAAAATCAATATAACAATTTGCACTAAGAAATAAATTATCGGCGCCGTTAACCATTACCGGTAATACGTGTGGAAATGTTCCGATTAAGATGGAATCTTCGGGATTAGTATCGAGATTCGTCAATACAACCCTGATTTTGTTTCCTTTTTTAAATATATGTGCAAACGAAAGCCCGTTGATTGATTTATTATTTCTTGTATTTGCAGTGTAGTTTCTATCTGTAAAATTTATTCTGCTGACAAACTTTGCGGTTGTATTTGTTTTTTCAAAAATTTGAAAATTATACTGACATAAATTCGCATTAGATGAATAATCAATATTAATATCGGGAGTACCAATAACTTTCAAATCCTGAGATAAAGTATCAGAATCAAATGTTAATTCCGATTTAGTAAAATTCGACGTAAATTCGGTTCCTGTAAATTCTAAATTTACCGCATTCTCTAATGTAAAACCTGTGGCAACACTATTATTTAATACATTATAATCATTAGTCGTATTCGGAGTAGTCTTGAGTTTACCTGAGGTATTAAAATATAATCTTAAATTTGATATATTAGACGGCGGCCATGTAGCCGAACTATCATGGACAAAGGACCACATATTTAATCCATAAGGAGCAATAGGAAATGAAGTGTATGCATATTGAAATTTTGGTCTTGTCAAAATTCCAGTATTTATTCCGAACAGCCAGTAATTAAACCAGTCATCATAGAAATTTTCGTGCCAGTTATTTTCGTCAATAGAGTAGTCTCCACCATGACCAACGACTGCACCAAAATAATATTCCTTAGGACTTGTCAAAAAAGGAATAGTGTTTATATTACCTGATGAATTAAAAAATTTATCCTGCCAGGAATTTTCAAGTATTATAGGTATATGGTTTTGAGGAACATTATTCACAAAATCTCTACCAATAGGCAGCCAGAAAGTCAGACTGTCCCATTTTTCTTTTGTATCTGTGAGTATCCATCCTGCCATTCTCGACACAACATCATTGTATCTGACTATGGTTGAAGGATAATTTATGGAAAACAGAAATGTAGATTTTATAGAGCCGTTTTCAATCCAGCTCTTTTCATATTCAGGAGAAGCAAGCGCTGAAATAATAGCCGTTACTCTCAAGCCATTACAAGCGGCCATATAAGGCACAATACCTCCTTGTGAACCTCCCATAACCAATATTTTACTACTATCGACACCGGTTAGCTGGTCATGTCTGACATAATTAACCAATTCACCTAAATCCAATGCTTCGGTTAAACTTATCAGATTTGAAAAACCACCCGAATTTCCCTGTCCTCTCATACTAAATGTATAAACACAATAACCAAAAGCAGCCTGTTTGAATGCAAATGAATCTAATGACACTTTACTGCTGCCAAATCCATGGCACATAATTACAGCCGGATATCCATTTGTATTTATAGTATCGTGAATACTTGGATAGAATTTCGAACAATCAAGAATTACACCATCGCGCAATGCCAGATTAAAATTATTTGTTGCAATCATATATAAATTAGGAGATAATCCGGTTCGCTGCGGTAATAATGGAAACTGATAATCTTCTGAATTTTTGTTTTGAGATTTACTTAAATTTGCAATCAATATTATGATAATAGACACCAAAAATATCAATTTTTTACGCATATTCATATTTTCAATCGATTTTTAATATTTTAAAAAATATTTCTATATACTAATTTATTAAACTAAAAATAGTATCTTTTATAACTTATCTTTGAACTCAACTTTTTGATGTATGACACTTCTAAATTTATTATTTTTTTATAATCATAATAAACCGGACTTTAAATCTTTTCAGATTTAAAGTCCGTATAAAGATTAAATTTTTATTTTATCAAAGTTAGTTTTTTTACTGATATATTATTTCCTGCAGTTAATTTATAAAAATAAATTCCGNNAAATTCCGCTCGCTAAATGATATGCGTCAGCGTTAAAATTAACTGAATAATTCCCTTTCGTTTTTTGTTCATTAACCAAACTTGCTATTTCTCTGCCGGTCAGGTCATAAACCTTCAACGTCACTAATTCATCATTAGGCACTGAAAAACTTATAACCGTCGTGGGATTAAACGGATTTGGATAATTTTGTTTCAAATCAAATGTTACCGGAGAACCGTTATTATCAGTTTGTGCTGTTGAGCCTTCTTCTACGAATAAACCGGACATATTTGCACCCGGATTTTTAAACTGCAAATCCAGATAGCTTTTATTACTAAAAAACATACCACTGAATCCATTTTTTAATACCGGTAAAACATGCGGATTCGAAGCGAGGAACAATGAATCGTCAGGTGCGGTATCAANNAAATAAATGTGAATGAGAAACGTCATTAAATGTCACTTGTTTCCTTGTGTAAGGAGAATTTTTTCTGTCAGTATAATTTGCTCGTGTAACTAATTTTGTTTGCGTACTGCTTACTTCATAAATCTGGAAATTAAACTGGCAAACATTCGCAGTTGAAAAATAGTCGAGACTAATGCTTTGATTTCCTATCATTAACAAATTCTGTGCAAGAGGATCTGAATTATATACAATCTGGTTCTTCTTGAAACTGTTGTTAAATGTTGTTCCTTTGAATTCTAAATCAACAACTTGCTGCATTGTTAAACTATTAGACACACTGTTATTTAATACATCAAAAAGAAAACTGAATATACTTGAAGTAGTTTTAAGTTTTCCAAGGGGATTGAAATATAGTTTTAAATCTGTAAGACCCGGAGGAGGCCAAACAGAAGAACTATCATGAACAAACGTCCACATTGAATTCGGACTTACCGTTGGAAAAGAAGTATAAGCATAATGATATATAGGTCTTGTTAAAATATTGTTATTAATTCCGAATAGCCAGTAAAAGAACCATTCGTTAAAAAAGTTTTCATGCCAGGTGTCTTCAGTGGTGGAAAATTCTCCTCCGTGTCCTCTTACAGCACCAAAATAATATCTCTTTGGTGTATTTACAAAAGGAATAGTACTTATATTACCATACGCATTGAAAAATTTATCCTGCCATGC
>PNBM01000012.1:0-209 GCA_003135995.1 Ignavibacteriota bacterium
CGCGAGCCGGTATTGATAATTAGTCCACAGTGGGCAACTAAGCCTGGTATACGGTAATGAACGAGCCTGATACCATTATTGAGCTTATTAAGGAGTAGATCCATCTTGGTTTTTTAATAAGATGCAAAGGTACCACATCATTAAAATGATTCCAAATAGATTTTTTTTTACTAAAGTATTTGGTTACTCGGATTTGAGATATATATTTG
>PNBM01000012.1:317-4633 GCA_003135995.1 Ignavibacteriota bacterium
GGGAAACACAAACGGCGACTTTATTTTCGAGTGCTTCGAAGATTTCGGCTACATCTTTATGAGTGAAGCCTGGACAAAGCAGTACCGACTCAATTTTTTCCTTTTTATAAAGATCTTTACAAACNNAAAAGCCATTGTTACCTCCTTTTATTTAATAATTAAGTATCTAACTCTCTATCATTTAACCACAATACAGAAGTTGTAATCTCTTTTGAAAAATCAGCTGAAATAAGTATAATCTTAACGTCCTGTCCAAAATCATCTTCAACTTCTTCATCCCAATTCAAAAAATCCAGTATTGCTTGACTTGCATTCTCACCAGAAAGATTATTTCTTACTAAATACTTTTTATAAACCTCGACTGTCTTATCAAAAGTCATGTTTGAAATCATAGCAGAATATCTTATGGCTTGCAACTCCATATGTCCACCTTCTTCTGTACGTTTGATTTCAATTTCACAATCTTTTCATCACTGAGTTTATAAATTGCCATTAGATATACATTAACTTCTTAGATTTTTAAACTTGAATAATAAATATCCCCCAATTTACATACATTTCTGAGTTTTAAGAAAATAATTAGGTATCGGAGATCTTCATTCTTAAGCTAATAGTTAGGAAGAACATTACTTAAGACTTAAATTTATAGACAATGGTTGAAGTAGCACTCGAACTTATTATTATAATACGTTAAAAGTCAGTAGCTCAAACAATTTATTCTAATGGTTGTTAATGGATTTGTTGACAAAATGTATGTTTTTAGCCAATTTTGAAATCCCATCCCAAATTTTACCGGAGGAACCGGAAATGGGATAAAAAAAATATTAATGATTAAGCAATTTATTAATATTGACTGTATATAGTCTAATTTTATTGGGTTAATAAGAAGAATATTTGTAAAAGTCAAATCAATTATGGATTCACCCATCCCTGCAAACTTACTAAAGCTGCCAAACATATGTGTTTTTTACCTACCCATTAACAACTCTTTGCACAAATAACATATTATTAGACAATTTTGAACGTTTCAGGAATATAGGTGTAATATAAGCGTATTCGATTTAAAGTGATACACATAACACTTATAATTCTTAGAATTTTTATAGTCAAATTAGTTTTCAAGATTGGTCAGATAAGCCATAACAAGTATTTAAATTGCCTATGCAACACCTTACTGATGAGCAATTGATTAAAATTTATCAAAGTAATGAAGGCAATAAGAGCCAAGTTGCCTTTGGCCATCTTTATAACCGTTATGCTAAACTTATGTTGAATTATTTCTATTTCTCCTTGCATTATGATCATAACAAAGCACAGGATTTTGTACAAGATTTGTTTGTAAAGATCTTAGAAAAACATCACACTTTCAATAATGACCAATTCTTTAAAGCATGGATTTATAGGATTGCTGCAAATATGTGCAATAATGAGTTTCGAAAAAATAATGTAATAAGAAAATATCATGACCATATTAAATCATCTTCAGAAATCATGACTTTAAGTCCTGAAACAGAAAAGGACCTTCGAAAATGTATAACTGATTTAAATCCAGAACAGCGTTCCCTTATTGTCTTGAGATTTAAATTAAAATTAAGTATTAAAGAGATTGCCCAGATATATGAATGCCCTGAAGGGACTATAAAATCAAGACTTTTCTATGCAACAAAAGAGTTATCAAAATTATTTAAAGTTTAAAACATGAAAGCTAATCCATATTTAGAAAGAGTATATGAATTGCTGGAGCAATTTGACTTCAACGAATTATCGGAGAAAGACAGAACTTATGTTTTATCGAATATGTCCGAGAAAGAATATATTAATATGAGAAGTACCATTAAGGATACTGAAACTTTCTTCTCAAATTCAAGCGAACCAAATATAAATGTTTCTCTACTCAGTTCAATAATACATACAAATCATAAACCTAATATCTTAATAAAAATATTAAACCAGCCTGTTAAGTTTTATCAATTAGCCGCCTTTATTGTTTTAATTCTTGCGATTTACACTATTAAACAATACTCTGACTTCCCTGATAAAAATTCGGCATTACCATTACATGACACAATCTTTATTCAAAAGGCCGATTCTATATATCCTAAACTAGCTGATACTGTTTATTCTAAACTAATTGATACTGTAAAATGTATAAGAGAGAAAATAATTTACATATCCAGAGAAAAAGACACCAATACCCATGTTAAATTATTGTCAACTACTGCATATGTGTTTGATTCCAGTAAAGTAGTTTTTAAAAAGACTACTGATAGTATCAAAGAATTAACATTTACTAAAGATGTTTCAAGTGACACTTTATTTAAGAATTAAATATTTTGAAGTGTACTTGATTTTAATTTATAAAACCTCCTGGTGAAAAATGTCAATAATTAATATAAGATTGATTGTAAAAACTTAGAACCAAAGATATTGTGTAAGCAATGAATTCAGATAAACTTAAACATATCCAACAAAGTAATCATAAAAACAAGTCGAATGGGAACATACAATATCTAATATTCACCGATTAGATGTAAAAATAGTTGATACTGTATTTAAAATATATTGACATTTATAAAAAAAGCTAAAACATTCATTTATCACATAATGAGCATTATATACTTTAATGCATAGGGATTATAGAAATTATTGTGTAAGAATTACAAAAATGATTAAAAAGTAATATGATACTAGAATTTGCTATCAGAAACCTAAAAAAAAGGCCATTTCTTAATCTAATAAAAGTTGTAGGATTAAGCCTGGCACTGAGTAGTATATTGCTTATAGTATTGTTCCTAAAAAACGAATTGACCTATGATAGTTTTCATAAAAAATCGAAACGAATTTACCGGTTTACCACTATCAACCCAATGGTTTTTTCAGGAAAACATTTTGCAAGGATGAGCAATCCATACTACATCCCCAGAATGGCTGAATACTTTCCTGAAATAGAAAACTATGTGAGACTTGTGCCAATCCGTGGCGGGGTAATGAAATATAACGAAAATTTTATTGAAATCAGGCAGGCCTTTATTTGTGACAGTACGTTTTTTAAAGTGTTTGATTCTGAACTGTTAGTTGGGAATCCTGAAAATATATTGAATAATCCGGGCTCAATGGTCGTTTCCGAAAGCTTTGTAAAAAGAGTATTCGGAAATATTAACCCCATAGGACAGATACTGACCTTGCCAAGTGGACAATTTTATGACAAAAATATAGATTTTACAGTAAAAGGTGTCATGAAAGACTATCCTCAAAACAGTCATTTCCACCCTGAATTTATTACTACGCCCATAGATAAAACTATTTTTGGAGACTGGGCATATATATATTTATTATTGTCCGATAATGCCAATCCAAACAATATTGTATCAGGGTTTAAAGATTTCTATTCTTCTCACATAGTGAATAAAACAGAGGAAGGAAAAACAGAAGCCCACCTGCAAAAGATTTCGGACATACATTTACATTCCAATAAACTACGGGAGATAGAGGCAAACAGCAACATGTCCGTTATATATACCCTGTCTGTAGCCGCATTGATACTATTATTTATTGCAATGACCAACTATTCTAACCTTAACATTGGCATGGCCGATTTCAGTGACAAATATCTTTTTGTCAGTAAAGTGTTTGGTTCTTCAGGTTGGATGAATTTGAAATATTTCTTTTCCGAAGGAATTATCATTGTTTTAGCTTCCATTGTAATTAGTGGATTTATTGCAACTTCGGCAAACATATTCATTCAAAAATATTTTGCAATAAACTTATTCAAAGGTAATACAGCTTTGATCTTATCAGTTGTAGTGTTGTTTAGTTTAACTGGCATATTATCTGGCATATTGCCATTACTAAAACAAAGGATAAGCAATATAAAATCATCCTCAGATTATAAGAATAAAAACAATTTTAGAAGAAAAGGGATAAGTAAAAGCATTATAGTATTGCAATATACAATTTCAATTGGACTGATTGTTGCAGTCTTTGTAATTCGTCGACAAACCAATTATGCACTTGATAGTAGTATGGGTGCTGAAACTCATAATCTGATTTGTTTTGAGGATGTACATTCCAATGTACAAGCTAAGTTTGGAGTATTTAAGGAAGAACTGCTAAAATATAATTCCATTAAATACGTTTCAGCGATGTTCGCACCTCCCGGAGGCGAGGCAAACGACATGTTTCAGTTCAAAATGGAAGGCTACATCAAAGACGAAACAAATAAAACTGACAATTATATTGGAATTTTCCCCTGCGACTACTCTTTTGCCAGTATATTCAATCTGAATTTTCTGGGTGGCAATAATTTTTCTGAAAAG
>PNBM01000255.1 GCA_003135995.1 Ignavibacteriota bacterium
GAGACCGTTTTCGCACAGTCTCCGGAGCTTGGTAACGAGAGAAACAAACGAGAGAAACATCCCCCCTGCCCCCCTTCTAAGGGGGAAAAGGAAAAAATTATACTTCTGCAAGTGCTTGATCGAGGTCCCGGAGTAAATCATCGACATCTTCGATACCTACCGAGAGACGAACCAATCCATCGCTTATACCGGCCTTCTTTTTATCAGCCAGCGAAACCTTTGAATGTGTCATCGATGCGGGATGTTCGATTAAAGTTTCAACTCCCCCAAGAGATACAGCGAGTATAGCAACTTTAACGCTATTCATTAATTTTCTTCCCGCTTCGAGTCCGCCTTTTAATCCGAAACTAATCATTGCACCCGGACCATCCATTTGCTTTTTTGCGAGTTCATATTGCGGATGAGATTTTAATCCGGGATATTTTATCCATTCTACTTTCGGATGCTTTTCCAGAAAATCTGCAAGAACTATTGCGTTCTGCTGAGCTCTGTCAACCCTGATTGCAAGCGTTTTCAAACCGCGTATTACAAGATAAGCCTGATGCGGGTCCATATTGCATCCCATCGCAATCATCATGCTTCTTAATTTTTTATACAACGCTTCTTCTTTCGCAACGATGACTCCTCCGACAACGTCAGCGTGACCGTTAATAAATTTTGTAATCGAATGGAATACGACATCGGCACCAAATTCAATCGGTCTTTGCAGATACGGGCTTGAGAAAGTATTATCTACAACCATCAGCAAATTATTTGCTTTCGCGATTTCAGAACAGGCTTTTAAATCTGAAATATCTATAGTCGGATTCGCGGGAGTTTCCAGATATAATACTTTTGTATTTGGACGAATTGCTTTTTTAATGTTTTCAATATCCGAAGTATTTACGTAAGTGGATTCAACACCGAATCTCGAAAAATGGTCTTCCATTAAACCTCTCGATGGTCCATAGACCGCATCGGAGCTGACTATATGGTCACCTTTACTCAGCAACGCCATATAAATTGTTGATACCGCACCCATGCCCGAACTTGTTGCAATACCCCCGAAACCATTTTCGAGTTCCGCAACTGTTCTTTCGAGTACGTGAATTGTAGGATTTCCAAGACGCGTATAAATATACCCGTCGCTCTCACCGTTAAAACATCTTGCACCTTCTTCGGCTGTTATGAATTCGAACGTTGAAGACTGGTAAATCGGAACATTAACTGCGCCTAATTTATTTTTATAACCACCACCGTGAATCAATTTAGAATTGAATCGTAAATTTTCTTTGCTCATTATTTTTGTTTTTTTATTAAATATTAAATTAATTTTTTTGCTTTTAAAATTTTATCTATAATTTCCCTGACTGCTCCGTTTCCTCCGTCGTGTTTGCAGACGTAATGAACGTGTTTTTTAACTTCTTCGATAGCATTCCCGGGACAACAGGAAAAGCCGACTTCCTTTAACAAAGGAATATCGAATTCATCATCGCCTATATATGCAAAGTTTTCGTTTTTAAGATTGTGTTTCTTCTTTAATTCTTCGAACGGAATAAGTTTATCGTCAATATTTTCGAAGAGGTAATCGAATTTCAGCGATGTGGTTCTGAGTTTATTCACTTTTGAACTCCGTCCGCTGATTACGCCAAACTTAAGTCCTAACCGCCTTCCGCGTGTTATGCCAAATCCGTCGTGAGTATGAAACACTTTTATATCATCCCCGTTGCTGACATATATAATATGTCCTGTTGACAGGCAGCCGTCGAGGTCCATTAAAAAGAATTCAATCTTTTTTAAATCGGGTTTTTTTGTTTTCAAAATATTCTAATTAAATTTAACCGGCTTTAAAAGATGTTTGTACTAAATATTTAATACGCTCAATTGCCACGACTTTTAANNAATCATTTATAAAACAGATAAAATAATTTCAATAATTCAACTCGAATAAATTTTTTATAATTTTGCCGCGGGACAACTTTTGTTAAACATACATTCAGCGCATTTTGGTTTTTTTGCATCACAAATTGTCCTGCCATGGTCGCCAATTCTCAAGGAAAATTTAAATTGTTCATCAGGTGGAATAATTTCTTTTAAATCCATTTCAATTTTTTCGGGGTCATCGTTTTCTGTTAATCCGAGCCTTGTTGTTACTCTTTTAAAATGTGTATCTACGATTATCACGTCTTTTTTTCCGAAACAATTTCCGAGCACAACACTTGCAGATTTCCTTCCGACACCTGTTAATTTTGTAAGCTCTTCCATAGTTTTCGGAACCTGCCCGTTAAAATCATCCACGAGCTGCCGGCACAATGCTATAATGGATTTAGCTTTGCTGTTTGGAAACGAAATAGATTTAATATTTTGGCGGAAGTTATCAATTCCGTCTTTCAGAATATCTTTTGGAGATTTATATTTGGTTTTATACAACGGCGGCATTGTCATATTCACGCGGACATCGGTGCATTGCGCTGCAAGTACAGTTGATATTAAAAGCTCAAACGGATTATTAAATTCAAGATGAGGTTTTGAATCAGGATATTCCAGTGCAAGTTTTTTTATTATTTCGTTAGCGCGTTTTTTTAAAATGTCGTTTTTCATAATATTACATTTTGATAATTAATAAAGTAATACAGTTTAACAAAAAAGAGCATGCGGAAAACCCCTATGGGGTTTGATAAATATATTCAATTTCCTATAAACGGAAAA
>PNBM01000011.1 GCA_003135995.1 Ignavibacteriota bacterium
ATTTTTCTTTTTTAATGAGTATCTGGAATCATGCACACAAATTTATTGATCCTGGCTTCGCCGAGCTCCGTTTCGATATGGTTCTTCGTTTACCCTGGCTCCGCCAGCTGGCGGGGAGCGAAGAACCGAACACGCGTGCGTGCGAACTCACCGAAGGTAATCTCCTTCTTCGATCACATTACAGGCTCCTCTGACACTGTTCGATAAGTTATAAAAGCGATACCTCACATATCCTGTACATTTCAGAAACAGTTCATCTATTCATCAATTAATGAATTCCGTTCATCCCTGAATAGACATTTTTGATAAAATATTAGATCAATACTAAAGAATTTTCTTTTTATTCTTATAAATTAGTACCGTCAAATAATTAACTACTAATTCAGAATTATAGTGATCTTAAAAAGTAACCCGTTACTTGTCAGTTTTCAAAAGAACATTAATGTAATAGCTTTAGATACGGATGAAACTTGCAATAATCTTAACCAACGACTGGGAATTATTTGGAAATGGAAGTGGAGATTATTTTGAAAACCAGAAAACGCCTCTAATTGAACTTTTAAAGCCTATAAATTACCATGGTTTTAAATTTACTGTGTTTGCAGAGGTTATTCAACAACTTAATTTATTTCAACAAAGTTCAGAAAACCTAAATTCGGATGGAATAGCTAAAGATTGGGAAGATACAATTAAGAATTTATTATTTGAGGGACACGATATCCAACTTCATATCCATCCACAGCTTATACAAAAGAGCAGCGGATATTCAAAAGAATTTTCCATCGCAAATTTAGAAAGTGATGAAATGTTTGACGTTATTTGCAGTTGTAAAAATTATCTTGAATCCGTTTTAAAAGAACAAAATGCTAATTATGAATGCATTGTATTTAGAGCAGGAGGGTATGCTATCCAACCTTCAGAAAATGTTATAAATAATCTTTTTTCAGCAGGTATTAGAAGTGATTCTTCTGTAACAAACGGGCTAATTTCTTCATTTTTTAATTTTAAACATTCATATTCTTCCTATTTACCCTGGTTTTGCAGTACTGATATAAGGAAAAAAAATATAGCTGAAAGTTCTATTCTGGAAGTTCCTATTTTTTCAGTCTCGAGGATCGATATCCCCATTTTAAGAGTAAAATTCCCTGAATTATATTATTTATTATTCCATTCCGTAAGATTAACAAAAGAAGAGATCCAGTGGATTAATCAAACAAAAAAAGCAAAAAAACATGCTACTTATTCAATTAAAGAAAAATACCGGGCTCAGGCTTCCAGATCGATACTCAAATTATTATTTTATAAACTAATTCAGCCATATTCATTACAATATGATTATGACAAAATACCAGCAAGAGTCTTAATTAAATATTTGGAAAAAAAATGGAAAGTAATCAATAATTTGGATGATGCTTCCTTAGAAAAATTCTCTAATTGCTATATTCCTGTTGTTCTAATTGGACATGCTAAAGACCATTATAGTAATTATAATATTGATTTATTTTTAAGTCTCTTAAAATCTGAATTTCAGGGAAATTGTGAATCGTTAACATATTCTGGCTTTTATAATCATTATATATCAAATTTAAAAGAGTATGAGTTACTGGATGAGAATTTATATTTTAACAAATTGTTGAAGTAAATTATTAGCTTATGATACGCTTTTCAAAAGTGACTAAGTGAGCGGGAAATTAACTAATAAATAAAAGGCAAAGTAATTACGTGAACAAAAATGGACAATGGAAGATAATAAAACATTAAGAGTATTAATTACTATACCGGATATAAAATCTTCTGGTGGTGTAACAGCGTTGTATAAAATATTAAAAATGGATCATGAAGCAAATTGCGAATATTTTAATGTTATATCTGGGAAAAGAATTAAGAACTTTCGATTCATTGCCTTTATAAAAATGTATGTGCAATTCTGTTTGAAATGTTTCAGATATAAGATTATTCACCTGAATCCATCTTTAAATAGGAATTCATATTATCGTGATATGATTTTGATATTTATTGCAGAACTTATGAGATGTAAAGTTATTGTCCATTGGCATGGATGGATGGATAGTTTTGAAGCAAAAATAGGAAATAGTAAAATTCGTAAAATGCTTTTCTTAACAACTTATGGTAGAGTTGATCTTTGTATCGTTTTAGGAACAGTATTTAAGGAGAAATTATTAAAGCTCGGATATAAAAAGAAGATTTTGATTGAAACCAATTGTTTTGACGATAGTTATCTGAAGGATGATAATTTAGACAAAAACAGGAAAATTGGGAATCCCATTCGTTTATTATTTCTATCACGCATAGAAAAACAGAAAGGTATTTACATTGCTATTGATACCCTTAGTCTGCCNNCTTAGTCTTTTAACAAAAAAAGGGTATAATTGTGAATTAATTGTAGCAGGAACTGGAAATGAAATTGAATCCACAATGAAATATATTAATGATAATAATTTAGAGAATATTATTTTTGTCGGATATGTATCGGGTATTGAAAAGCATAAGTTGCTTAAAGATTCACATTTTCTTTTATTACCATCTTTTTACTCCGAAGGATTGCCTTTAACATTACTTGAAGGGATGGCATATGGTTTACCAATAGTAACACGCCCAGTAGGTAGCATTAAGGATATTATAATAAATGGAGAAAATGGATATTTGACTGAGAGCATGAGGCCGGACGATTATGTAGAAATAATTGAGCGATTAATAAATGATAAAGAGAAGTATAAAGAAATTTCCCAAAAAAATATCTTAAAAGCGCATTCAATGTTTTTGCCTGAAAAGCTGAAAAAAAGACTTATTACTGTCTATAATAATATCTAATAAAGAAAATGGGAACTGACAATATTGCAGAAATAATTCAAAACACTATAAAATACATAGAAACAAAAGAATATAAATCATATGATTTGTATGATGCCTTAACAAATCCTGTTATTAATTATTTAACCCATCCTTTTCCCTATCTAAGAAGAGTCGCCATTCAGATTAATTCTAAATCTTTTATAGATATTCATTGGACAGGTATGAAAAAAATGATACATACCAAGACTATTTCAGATCTGCTATGGTACTATTCCATTAAAAAGGAACATCAGACTTCTCTTATTGCAGCTTCAAATCCGGATATTTCAAAAATAAATCAACTATATAGTACATTAATTGATCTGAAAATCCCGGACTTTTATGCCTGGGGGCTTAATTTCCCATATACCTCAAGGTTTATAAATGCAAGTTCTAACACACCAAATATATATAATACAATAAATACGGGAATTGCAATTTGTTATTCCTTAGAGTACCTGAATGCGAAAAACAGGGAAAATGCTTTCAAAGTTCTAAAAGGGATTATCGAGTTTCTTATTAACGATATGTGGTCCGTTGATGAAAAGGGCCAGGGATGGTTTCAATATTATCCTGGTCAAAAATATCCGACTTATAATGTCAACGCCTTAATTTTATATTTTCTTGTTTTTATTCAAAAAAGAATTAAGGTTTTGGATTTTGATTTAAAAGATAAAATACAAGCAATAATCAACTTATTATGTAAAGAACAACAAACTAATGGCAGTTGGGCTTATGCTCGATCTGCACGGGGAAGATGGATTGATGGGTTTCATACAGGTTTTATTTTAGAGTCCCTTGCATTTGCAAAAAAAGAAGGAATTAATTCGCCGGAGCTTGATCTGGCATTGTCCAAAGGGAATCATTTTTATGTTAAAAATCTCTTTACAAACGATTCTTATGTAAAATATTTTTCAAATAGTTCAAAATATCCAATAGAAGCTCAGAGCTATGCTCAAGCGATTAAAACTCTTTCTATTCTGGGAAACTGGGATTTATTGAAAAAAGATTCCTTATTAAACGATGTAATTTCAAAAGCAATAAAATACTTATAT
>PNBM01000129.1 GCA_003135995.1 Ignavibacteriota bacterium
AAGTGAATTATTTAATATGATTTTTTATAAAATTATTAAAGGTAATCAGTTTTTATAAACTGATAATAAACTTTATATTTCCAAAAGTAATTAAATGGGTAGGTTAAGAATTCGCATTAGTCACTATTGTAAAGAAATAATAATTCCAATAAATAAAGAATATTGTAATAAAATAATTTTGATTATTAGTAAGCTAAAATCAAAATGGAAATTTGAAACTATTAATATTCCGGAAATCGGTTATCAAGGGATGGAATTATANNCCCAAAAAAAAGTTTTTTTTTTATTGATGAAGAAAATTGCAAAAAAATATTCCAAGGAAATGATTTATTTCTTTGAGGTTCGGAAATACAGAAAATCAATTTAGTAATTTAATATTAATGCCGAAGAGCGGGTGTTTCTCAAAATTTGAAGGAAATAAATAATTGATTAAAAGTTAGAATTATTCGCTCTTCAATAATACAAGAATAATTTATTTTAAACCGGAGGGGATAAAAATATATAAATAATTATTTAAAAAAATTATTAAGTAATAGATAGGTTATGTCATATTTCTTTACAATTAAGAAATAAAATATTTAAAGGGAAAGGGAGATATAAATTGGTTTGCTATAACATGGCAAATATTATTATTTATAATATTAGTCTATTTAGTTTTTCAGCATTACCCAAGAAAAGCTATTTCTCATCTGAGTATTTCAAAAAACCAAATTTAAACCTCACTATTCTCCTATGTTTACAAAATTTAAACATATGAATTAAGAATTATTTTGATTTTGCAATAATATTGTGTGTGTTTATGGGCCGAATGTAAATGTCTCCGCTGGTACTTATGTTGAGAGTTGAAGCAGATGTGGAAGTTTGTGGAAGCATAATTATAGGCTTAACAGAAAAAAAAGGATAATAGTCGTTATATAAAACAGAATAAAAATTTAATGAATCAATATTAAAAAGATATAATTGTGCTTCGCAATATATGATAATAAGATGAATTTTAAAAAATGTTATTATTTAATTTTAAATGTTCCCTAATATATTGACGCTAATTGAAAAGTAACTGAGCTATTTTAAACTAAATCCAATAAAATATGAAATAAAGAATTTTAAATATTTTTTAAATTAAATATTGGAGGTAACATGTTAACTATTTTTAGCGATATTCATGTAACTGACGAATCAACGGCAATTAATGTTGCACCAGAAGCATTCAACATTCTTTTTGATGAGATAAAAGACAATGCTATAAATAAAAAAGCGCAAGAAGTAAGAGTCATTTTGCTTGGTGATATTTTTGATTTGGTAAGAACTGATTACTGGCTTAAATTACCAAGATTAGAAAGACCTTGGAATGGAGATCTGGATCATAATACCGGTATGAATTCTAACCCTAAAGTCGAGAAATATTATTGCGAAATTCTGACAAAAATTCTGTCCACACCGAGTGGAAAATCCTTAATTAAAATGCTTAACTCGATTAAAAGTGACGATATTAAAGTTCCTGTTATCATAAATTACGTTATTGGAAATCATGACAGAGCTTTTTATAATTTTCCTTCCTTAAAAAAAATACTAAAAGATCAGTTCACAAATGTTGATAGTTTTGAATTTTTAAACAGCTACTACAATTCTGATTACGCATCACTTTGTCGCCATGGGAATGAATATGATATTAGTAATTATGGATTTGAACTTTATAATGTCTTATTGGATGAGGCTGGGAAAAATAAAAATACTGATTTATTTAATCAAGAGGTTTATAAAGTAATTACTATTGGGGAAGTTGTAACCTGTGAACTTATGTCTGGTATTATCTTTCGGATAAAAGAAAGGTTACATGATTATAATTTTACAAAATTATTGATGGACCTAAATAATGTAAGACCTATGCTCAATGTCTTTTCATGGCTTTACTGGTACAGTAAGGATTTAAAACCGGAAATTAAAACAGCCATTATGGATTCATTTAAAGAGTCATTAGAAGCTGTTATTGATTCAGATTTAGCTAAAAAATGGACTAAAATTTCACCCGAAATATTATTTTGGAAAATGGATTTAATCGATATTTTTGAATTAATCCATTCCGTAATTAAAAATGAAAATTTCGATGATGTTGCGAAATTCATTAAAATTGCACAAATAATTAATAATACTGTAGAAAAATTACATCTCAACAAAGACTATGGTATTGATGGTGCTAAATTAGAATGGAATGATAAAAAATATCAGGAAGTCCAATATGTATTTTTTGGTCATACACATGAAGCACGCACAGATTACTTTAAAGGGTTCATAGATAGTAAAGTAAATATGTACATTAATACTGGTACGTATTTACCTTATATAGACCAAACGGAAGATAAAGAAGGATTTGCTGAAGCTTATCAGATGACCATGGCTTTTGTATATAATTTGAATGAAGACTTAAGTGAAGGAGTAATAAAGGTCAATCCGAGTATGGATATTTGGAACGGTCTAAAAAGAAAAGTCTATTAAAAAATAGAAATAATTTTCTTTTTTATTTAAATAGAAAATTATTTATCAAAAAATTAAATATTAAAAGTGATTTATAATTACCTTTTAAATAGTGTCAATGTACAAACTGGGGATATTATTTGTACTACAGACGGAAATGGTACTTTTTTACCTGGTCAATTTTGGAGATTAATTGGTTTACTCATTCCGGGGGATATAGATCATATAGTGATTTATATTGGTCCTGAAGGGAAATGTATAGAAGCAGGTCCAAAAGGTGTCAATCAATTTTTTATAACCGATAATGTCTGGAATCCATCTACGATGGAAAGTCAAAGGGGAGGAATAATCGATGATCTTTATGGCATAGCATTTCCACTAAGTAACAAAAATTTATCAGCTAGTGATGAATTAACTATACGCGAGGCAATATCGCTTTATTGCAATTCCCAGCTTGGTAAACCTTATAATATCAATTTTTTTGATTTTGATACAGATAAATCATTTTATTGTAGTCAGTTAGCTTATAAAGCCTATATATCTCAGGGAATAAATTTAAATACTAAAATCAATATTTNNGAAGATATTTGGGCAAGTTGTATTAATTTAAAAATCTAATCAAATAACAAATTATTCAAATAAATTTATTAATAATTAGTCATGGAAAAAAAAGAGATTGAAACTGGAGTCAAAGAAGTTATATCTTTAAACAGTCGTTATTCTGTAGATGAAATAAATATTACAGATCCAATTGATAAATTTATCTCATCATTTATGTCAGATCGATTAGCCCGGGAGCTTAAAAGAAAATTTGACAAAATTGATACAACCCAAATGACAAATGATTTATATACGATTTTAAAAAAAGTTAGTGATATCATTGATAAAATATATTCTATTTATAATAGTTAATAATATTAATTATAATTAAAACAAATTTTAAATCAATTTTTAAAATTTTCTATAAAAAATATTANNATTCTTTTGTAACTGCCTTAGGGCAGGACAAATTATTTTCCATAGGTTATGGAAAGACATTTGTGACAAATGATTCTTCAACTTTTAGTTTTACCCTTGATTTTAATAGAATACCCGGGAAACCTGAAACTTCAGGAGGATATATTGTAAATGATGCTATTAAAAATACTCAATGGGGATATTACATCAAACCTTCAATGGATATTAATATCGGTAGTAGTATTTCTAGCGCTCCTAATAATATTTCTATAGCTTTGCCGGGTGGATTAGTGTATGATTTTCCGCAACTAGGAAAGACTGGAGGTATTATATCGTTATACTTGGAAGGAGCTCCCGAATTTATTTCAGACAGGTCTTTTAATAATATGCTTTATTATTTCTCGATAGGTCCATATATAAAATATGAAAATAATGCACCTGGATTCCTGTTTGATTTGCAAACGGGAATTTCAGATGCAAACGGCTTTCGAAATCAAAAAGCATTACGTAATGACTATTATGGTCGATTAACTATACCTTTATATTTTAAAATAATTGGATGGAAAGCAAAAGATAAGAAGGAATTCAATCGAATTCAGCTTACTAATACTTTAAAATATAATATTATTTATAGTGATGATTTTAATATAACAAAGGATAAAAATTATATTTTTAATAATACAAAACTAGATATCTATTTGACATCTAATTTAGGTATTAATATAACTTATAATTATGGAAATGAAGAACCATTGTTTAAAAAGAATCATGCAATTTCATTTGGATTAACTTTAGCAAAATAATCAATTCTTATGTTTTTTAATAAATTAAATAATATAAAATTTTTGAAAACTATATTTTAAGTACAATAATATGGATACTCTTGAATTATTAGTCAAACTTGCGAGTTTTGGAACCGCAGGAGTAAGTATATTCGCAGTTTTTTATGTGGGTATTAGTATAAGAAGTTTACCAAATAATGCACCACCATTTAAAGTGTCGTTACTTAATAAGTATTTGAACTTTTGTGTAATAATAGCAATAATCTGTTCTATATCCGGTGGAATGAATGCATATTTTAATCAAACTAAAATTGCAGATGCAAAAGAAGAAGCAAATAATAATATTAACGAACTAAAAAGTAGTTATGATAATCAGTTAAATAGCTTTACGGAATTTAAAAAAGATATACAAACTAGTATAGATTCTCTTGACAAATCGTTAAGTAAAAATAACAATTCACAACCAAATGTAAGAATAGGATTAATAAATCTGGATACGAAAGTAAAAAATACTCATTTAAAATCATCAGATGAGTTAACAAAAGATATTATCGAATCGAAAAAGATTAAGTGAATCATTTAAATAATAATAATGACTTTGAATTAACAATATTTTACAATTAAATAATATAAACATGAAAAATTTCACAGTTATTTTCATTGCATTAATTATGATAATTAATGTATCTGTTTCACCTTCATATTCACAGTGTGGTAAAGAAAGATGGAGTGTAAAAACTTTAACAGATAAAGATACGACTAAAATAGATTTTCAGAACGTTAAAAAATCTACAGTTCAAAAACAATGTTTGATGAAAAGACCCACAAAGGTTAAAAATATGCCAAGGATGAAAACCGAAACTAATGTATATGAAATAGAAGCATACGTTGTAGAATTCAAAAAAGAAGCGGACCAGGATTATCACGTTGTTATATCGGATTTAGAAACGGGTGAAAATATGGTAATTGAAATAGTAGATCCTGATTGTCCAGGAATTAGAACCACGAGCAGATACCAAGCTCTGAAAAAAGTCAGGGATTGGTTTACAGATGAATTTAATCCGACTCAAAGTTTCAAAAACACTCACAAAAAAGTTAAATTAACAGGCGTTGGTTTCTTTGATTACTTGCATGGGCAAAGAGGAATGTCTGATAATGGTAGAGAAATTCACCCGGTATTGAAAATGGAATATTCGAATGAGTAAGTAAATATTTTTAATAAATAGTTATTAAATCGATTAAAATAACTAATAATTCAAAATATTTAATCAAATTTAATTTACATTTATTAAATTATAAATTTTATGGATTTCATTATAAACATTAATCAAAATTAAAAATAATTTCATTTTACCTCATTATGTTAAATTTTTTTAAACTAATCATAGAAAGGCGATTAAAATGTCAGAACAAATTAAATTAAATCCATTTAGAATAAGAGAGAACAAGATATTCAATTATCGGGACACCCCTAGAGTAATTGATACAGAGTATCTTAAGGAATTAAAAATAGATGTAAAGCCTACAATGGAGACTCTTCAGGAACTACAAAAAGGCTCATTTGTTTTTGCTGAAAAATATAAAAACATTTCATTGGTGTCCAAACTATCATGTATAATGAAAGATATTTCTTTAGATGAACCTTTGAAAAATCATCGATATACTTGCAAATGTCCAATCGATGTTTTGGAAATCAATCCAATGATCGGGTGTAATGTGAATTGCCTTTATTGCTTAGTCTCGGATGGTGATCATTCAGCATCAAAGATACTTTATAATAATTATAAAAAGTATTTAAGACATAAATTAAAAGATGAAAACGGAATCGATCATTGTTATTACTTTGCTCCAAAAACAGAGCCATTCCAAGAAGCTACACTTCAGACAGGTATTGCTCATGATATCCTAAGAGAATTTATTGCACATTTTAAAAATAACCCCAATTCGAAATCATATTTATTTGTTCTCACGAAGGCTGGTAAAGAAGAATTATACTATAAGAACAATGGGGAAACAATTTTAGATTTGATGGGAGAACTCTCGGATAAACTCATATATGATACAAGCATATCAATGATGCCACCAGAACTTTACCCAATCCTCGAACCCAGAGCAGCAACAATTGAAGAAAGGTTAGAAGCTACCATCATTTGCCAAGAACACAAAATCCATGCTCATGAGGCAGTAATTCAACCTATCATACCAACATATTTATCAGAAGATACAATCCGAAACTTATTTATGAAACTGAAAAATGCGAATATTTTGAAAATTAAACCTGAATTTTTAACTCTTACTATTCAAAATCTTGCGTGGATTGGAGAAATTATAAGGCATACAGATAAAAGTATGGCAAAAGAACTTTATGAACTTTATATAGCTCCTGAAAATATAAATAATTTTAAGCACAAATTCAGAATTGCTCCGGACCGCGAATTCACACGAAAAGCCATATTGAACTTGAAAAAATATGCAGACGAATACGAATTAATTATGACAATTTGTCATTGGGTTAGAAATGAGTTGAATATAAGTGATAAAGAAGTTCCGCTTACAGTAGCTATAGAAAGCTGGGATGTAAAACCATGGGGATGTAAACGATAATATAAAGAAAGATTATAAATTAAACTAATTTCTTCATAAATATTTTACAAAATTGAATATCTTAAATTTTTCTATCGCAGTTTCCACCAGATTGTTTTGAAGTTTGATTTGTTCATTTTTTTTACACGTCCTTTTGTAAATATTTTATTGGTTACGAAGCGTCAAAAACTTCGTAACCAGTTATATTACCGACTCTAATTCGAAATATTTAATATTTAAATATTAAAAGTTAATTGAGTTCAATAAAATAAACAATTTATTTTCTAATTATTCCTCATTAATCAATATGAAATCAAAAGATTATAGAATCTTTTATTTCTCTGAATTACACGGATCGTATTTGTGTTTTTATAAAGTTATTAATTTAGCTAATTGTAAAGACAGGCCAAATATTATTATTATTGGCGGCGACATTTGTGGGAACAAAATTGTACCAATTTGTAAAACTGATAATTCTAATAGAAATAAATTTATTAGTAGTGCGAAATACGAAGGAAAAGATATTTTATTTGAGAATTATGATATTCAAAATAGATTCGTCGAATTTATATCCTACAAGGGGGATTATGGATGGATTTGCACTAAACGCGAAAAATTAATTTTTGAAAATTACCCCTTAGAAAGAGAAAAAATAATAGAGAAATTAAAAATAAATCGATTTAGAAAATGGTTAAGAATATTGAATGGATCTTTAAATGATTATCATAGTGATATTTATTTCGTACCAGGAACAGATGATCCATTAATTATTGACGAATTAATTGAAAAAAACAAAAAAGTAAATTTACTAAATAATAAAATTATTAAGATTAATAATTCTTTTTCATTATTAGGGTTTAGTTATTCTTCATACAATTGCCAAAGTATTTCTGAAGAACATCGATTTAAATCTTTTTACAGAAATATTAGTGAAGAAAATTTTAGAGATAAATTTTGGGAACTCATTAGTAAATATGAGGATAAAAATGATTTATCACACTATATATTTTGTATTCCATATCCACCTAAAAATACAAATTTAGATTACGATAGTAATAAAAGAATTCATTTTGGCTGTGAGAAATTGAAAGAAATAATTGATATTACTAAACCAAAATACTCTTTACACTCTTTTATTTATGAAAACAGATATGATAGCATTAACGAGACAGTATTGTTAAATCCCGGAAGTTATTTTAACAATGGTAAAATTGTTTTTTATGTCATAGATTATAAAGCAGGTATTTTTAAACATTTACATTACAATAATGATCCATTTAAAAATATTAATTTACAGCGGGAAGACTATAATAGTAATAGCATAAATAAAAATTACGTCGATTTAATAAGATATATTATTGATATAATACCTTTTGGTGCTACGTTCGTGAAAATTGAACGACTGATAAAACATTTAATAAAAATGAAAAACGAAACTATTTTAATTGAACAAAAAAATGAAATTAACAATTTAATTAATAGATTATTAAAAAACAAAAAATAAATTATTATGAGAAAAGAAAATAATAAAACCTTATTTTCAAGAGAATCTTCTGGATTTGTTAGAGGATTTAATATTTGGGATATATTTGTTTTTAACGTTCTTGGTTACGCAACAGGATTGTCTTTAGCAACTAACCCGACTATTCTTGGGGGTTTGTATCCGAACGCTAATATTTATTGGACTTTATTATTTGGTGTAATATTGTCAATATTTACTGGAATTTTATATGGTATATTTGCAGCAATATTTCCAAGAAGCGGAGGTGATTATATATATAATTCAAGAACTTTATCACCTATGATTGGTTTTGTTGCAAGCTGGGGTTTTACATGGTCTCAAATATATGGAATTGGAACATTTTCAGGTTGGGCTATAAGAGATGCAATTAGCCCCGCATTAATAACTTCAGGGTATACTCTTAATAAATTAAGTTTAATTGAAATTGGACATAATTTGTCAGGTGTAAATAATATTGTTATTGGAGGAGTAATTGTTTTGATAGTATGTTTTTTATTTTCGGTAATTAGTCAATCAAAGTTAAGAAAAATATTAAATATATTTTTTATTATTGCTGTTATTAGTTCAATTTTAATGGTTTTTTCATTTTGGACTATCGATAACGCAACTTTTATAGAAAATTTTAATAGATTTATGTATAAGAGTTCAAATTTACCAAACGCCTATCAGTATGTTTTAGATATAGCTTCAAAGAATGGGTTGGTCTTAAATGAAAATAAAACTATCCTTGATAGTTTTTATGCTCTTCCAATTGGGTTTCTAATCTTTTTTGGGTTTACATATTCTGTATATGTAGGTGGTGAGGTAAGAGAACCTAGCAAAACTCAAAAATGGGGTATTTTATTAGCATTATTATTTGGATTTCTAATTTCAATAATAGGTATGGGTAGATATTACTCAGTCGTGGGATATGATTTTAATAATGCAATTCCTATAGTTTCTTCTCTAGATACGAATCCTCTACCCGCCGGAGGATCAATGATTTTTATGTCTGGATTAATTATTCAAAATCCAATTCTAAATATAATTATGACATTTGGCTCAGCTTTATGGTTTATATTATTACCAATAGTGATGACTATAATTTGTATCAGAAATATTTTTGCGTATTCTATGGATAGGTTACTTCCGAATGGATTTACAGCTAAAATTAATAATCAACCAGTAGCAGCCTCAATCTTTATTTTATCATCAGCGTTTATTGTTTTAATTCTTATGAATTATTTTAGTTTTCCTTATATAAATTACATTACGTTATTTAGTTTGTGCTACATGATTACCGGTATTTCTGGAATTATATTTGTTATAAAAAAAGAAACAAAAGATTACTATGAAAGCTCTCCATCATTTGCCAAAATAAAAATATTTAAAATCCCACTATTATTAATCTCGGGATTTATTTCATCGGTAGTTTTTTTATTTATACTTTATAGTTCATTAACTAATAATAGTTTCAGCGGTGTAAAAGCAGGAGTTATTCCTTGGATTGTACTAATTTTTGTTTATTTATCTGGTTATATAATTTATGTAATTAGGAAAAGTATAATGAAAAAAAATGGTATAGATCCAGTTAAATTGTTTAGTAAATTACCTCCCGATTAGTATCTATATGAAATTATTTTTATCAAGACTAACTAAACAATAAATTAACTCAATTAGTTTTTCTAAACAAGAATAGAGCGAATTATAATACTTAAACAAAATTTTAATTATTACTCTTTAACAAATTTTAAATTAGTTGCTCATATGAGAATTGTTCATTTATCAGATATTCATTTCTCACCATCTAATAAAGATTCTTTAGAGAAATTTTACGGGACGTATTTATTAAATGACTTAGTNNACAATAAAATAGATTTTATAGTAATTACTGGAGATTTAATTGACAAAGGCGGGAGGTTATTTGGAAAAGAAATAAATAAATATAATTCTTTTAATAAATCTTTTTTAATGCCTATTGTAGAAAAATTAAAAATAAGAAGAGATTCTATTATTATTGGTTCAGGGAATCATGATTTAGAAATTAATGAAAAAAATGAAAAATTAATTAAAAATTTACATATTAAATTTAAATCTATTAATTCCATTAATGATTTTGTTGCTGATATTAAAAACATAAATAATTATGAATGGAATTACATAAAAAAAAGATGCGATAATTTTATTTCATTCGAGAAAAAATATTATAGGGTAATTAAGAATTCACATATTTCTATTTTNNCCTGGTTTCTAAGAAAATGGAAAAGAAGGAATATTGGGTTTATCTCAATCAATACAAATTGGTTATGTTTGCCCAAAAGCAATAAATCAAATGATATATTCATAGGGCTCAATAATCTGCGTGATATAATTAAAAAAATCAAAGAATTTAAGTGTGACTTAAAAATTGCATTAATACATCACCCAATTGAACTTGTTAGTGACATTGAACGAAGTGAATTTAAAAATATATTATTAAATAATTTCAATATTATTTTCATTGGACATAATCACGAAAACGAGACTAATTATTATCCATCGGTAAAAAATGGAATCTTACTCCTTAATTCAAAGTCTGTACTTTCTGATCCAAGAACAGATTCAAAAAAATCGGTTCCTGGTTATACTATTTTAGATATAGAAGAAAAATCTGTAACTATTCACTATAGAATTTATGAGGATACAAATATGTGTTTTACTTCAAATGAAAGTATTAATAAAAAAGAAATAAAAAACATAAAACTACAATTATTTGAAAAGAATAGATCTAAAAAGTCTAGGAAGGTATCACCAAATAAAAATTGTTCGAATATTCATATTCTCTTTGAAAACAAGTATATTAAATTATTAGATGGTGGAAGACGATTCTTAAACCTGATCGAAAAAAATGATATTGATAAGAATATATTTGCTGAATATATAAAAATAAATTTTGATAAATTCAACAAAAACTCGGATGGGCAATCAAAAAGTATTTATTTTGCTAAATATGTTGTGACAAATAAATTATACAATAACTTTGTTAATTATTTGAATCCAGTCTACAAAAAAGATTTATATTTAGATCAAATATTAAACAAAAAGATTTTTAATTCAAGATTGAAAGATTATAAAAATGCATTAGATAACAATGAAATGAAGAAATATTTACCCGATAGTATGGATTTTTGGCCTCAAACAGTAGTTTCAAAAATAAAACTTTTCGAAAAAACTTCAAAATATATAAAAAAAAACAAGCCCGTAGTGGGTATTACAAAATATGATGCTATTTTATATTGTTTTTGGTTAAATACATTAATTAATGATAAAAATATCAATTTCAGATTACCAACTGCATCAGAGTGGTCATGGGCAGCTACAAATGGACATAAAGATGATTACCCTTGGTCTTTCAATTTCAATTCTATCACGAATAATGTTTGCCATTATGGGCATCCTGAAGCTGATAAAGACGGTACTTTAAATTGTCCTATTGAAGTTTATTTTAAAGAAGAGGGTTGCTCTAAAGATGGTTTGATGAATATGAGTGGTAATGTATGGGAATGGGCAGCCGACAATCATCAAAATTTTCAAAAACCTATTTTAAAAGGAGGTGCCTGGTATTCAGACGAAGAAGATGTAAAATGTCAATCATTTTGGTTAGCCGCTTTTTCAGGGTGGTGGGATTATAGTGTTGGCTTTAGAGTAATTTGTGAAATTATAAAATAATTAGTATTTTTATTTAATCTAAAAATATTATGAATATTATCGAACCAGAATTAATCGAATTATCAAATCTGATTATTAAAGAAGCAAAAATAAAAAATATTGTTATCAAATTATTAGGGGGTGTAGCAATATGGAAATTATGCCCTTTAAACCACGATCTTTATAATATTTTAGGGAGAAAAATTAACGATATAGATTTCGCATCTGAATCTAAATACAAATCTAAATTAGACAAAATGCTCGTCAATGATTTCAATTTAATTTTAGATCCAATTTTCGAATCAATTCCAGGAGTATTAAGATCTGCTTTTTATGATAAAAAGGGGAAAAAAATTTGCGATATTAATTACGATTCGTTAATGTATTCTCACAAAATCGAATTGAAATCTTCATTCAAAAACGACTTAGAAACTATATCTTTAACTGATTTATTATTGTCTAAATTTCAAATAAAAGAAATCAACAACAAAGATATCATAGATATATTTTTGTTATTAATTGATTACGAAATTGGATATAATGATTCTAAAAAATTTGACATAAATTATATTGCAAAAATATGTAAAAATAATTGGGGATTTGAGCATACTATAAGGAAAAATTTTCATCAAATTTATAACTATTTAAATTATAATAATACAATATTAGAAAAAGATAGGAAAATAGTAATAAAAAAGCTTTTTATAATTGTTGAATCAATACAAAAATCTAATAAATCATTAAGGTGGTTCATCAGAAAGCATTTTCATGAATATTTCAAATGGTACAATGTTGTTGAATCTATTTAATAATTAATTTGAATAATACATTAAAAATTTGGTTTATAAGTGATATACATGGTTCAAGTATTTGTTTTAAAAAATTTTTGAATTCATTAAAATCTAATATCCATCCTGATGTTATTATTTTAGGAGCCGATATTGCCGGTAAATATTTAATTCCTATTATACAAATTAATAATAATTTGTGGGAATATTCAATAGGTAATGATAATATTGTTATCGATAGTCAAAAAGAACTAATTAATCACAAAAATTTGTTAGAAAATCGAGGAATATATTATTTAGTTTGCGATAAGGATGTTGAAATTGAACTAAGAAATAATAAAGAATTTTTTAACGATACTTTTAAAAAATTAAAGATAGAAAGGCTAAAGGAATGGGTAACTATTGCTGATGAAAGATTAGTAAAAAGCGATAAAAAAGTTATTGTGAATTGTGGAAATGATGATCCTTTATACCTCGACGAAATACTTGATTCAAGCAAATACTTAATAAGACCTGAGGGAAAAACTATTTATTTGAATGATAAAATTACTTTAATTTCAACTGGAGTCTCGAACATTACACCTTGGAATTGTCCGAGAGATGTTTCAGAAGAAAAGATACAAGAAGTAATTAATGAAATGATTGTTAATGTACCAGAATTACATAATTGTATTTTTAATTTTCATTGTCCTCCTTATAACACATCTCTTGACAAAGCACCTAAACTTGATTTAAATTTAAATGTTTCTCTTACTGGTGCTGGAGTTGAAGAAATATCGGTCGGTTCCACAGCTGTAAGAAATGCAATAGAGAAATATCAGCCAGTTGCAAGTCTACATGGTCACATACACGAAAGCCATGTTTTTGAAAAAATAGGGAAAACAATATGTTTTAATCCGGGAAGTGTGTACTATCAAGGATTATTGAATGGTGTTTATTTAGAGTTTAATAACAATTTATTAGAAAAATATTCATTAACAAAAGAATTATAAAATAATACTACTAATTATCTAATGAAAAACTTTACTCCAATTTATTTTTCAAAACATTTTAGTTTTAAAGTTATTAATAATTCGTGGTATGAATTATTATCGGATCTATATAATTTGATTGTAAATTCGACTACTACATTTTATAGAGAAAAGGATATAAAAACACTATTATTTCCCACAACTACGCTAAATGTATCAAGTCCAATGGGATTGGGAAGTGATTCTACACCTGTAGGAATAATTTTAGATAACCAAAAAGCATATTTATCTGATTCAATGCAATTTTTACTTGAATACAGTTGCAGATTTTTTAATAAAGGATGCTATTCAATAATGCCATGTTATAGAGGTGAGATTCCTGATAATAGACATTTATCCCAATTTTTTCAATCAGAAGTAGAAATTCCAGGAAAAATGGACAACGCAATAGATCTAGCTGAATCATATATAAAATATCTCAGTAGGGATATAATTAGAGAATTTGGTTATCGGATTTTAAAATTTAATAATAATCTAGAACATGTTGAAAGATTAATTAGCTGTAACAGTTTTCCCAGAATAAAATTCAATGATGCTCTTAAATATTTAAATAAAAACGAATTTTATCACGATAAAAAATCGAATTACAGAATTTTAACAATTGAAGGGGAACAAAAATTAATGGATAGATTTAACGGATTCGTTTGGATAACACATTTTGATCATTTAAGTATGCCGTTTTATCAGGCATTTAATGGAATAAATAATTCAGTTGCAAAATCTGCAGATTTACTTTTAGGAATGGGTGAATTAATAGGATTAGGAGAACGTCATATAAATGGAAATAATTTAAAAAAGGCGCTAAAATTACATAAGATTAGATTTAAAGAATATAATTGGTATATTGAATTAAAGCATAAATATCCAATGAAGACATCAGGATTTGGAATGGGAATTGAGAGATATCTTTGTTGGATAATGAAGCATGATGATATTCGTAATTGTCAATTATTTCTACGTTTTAAAAATAAAAATGCGCAACCTTAATAATAACATTTTTTGACAAGAAAAAATACATTGGGATTAGCTATACACGGAGGAACAGGTTCCTTTTTGATGAAAGATATTCCATCTTATATTAACTCAATATATAAAGATTTTTTCAGAAATATTATAGATGTTAATTACGATTTATTAATAAAAGGAGAGTATAGTTTAAATATTGTCGAAAAAGTAATTATAGAGATGGAAAACAGTTCATTATTTAATGCGGGGAAAGGTTCTTTACAAAATAAAGATAAATTAGTTAGTTTAGATGCAAGTATAATGGATGGAAAAAGACATTTATATGGCAGCATTTTTGGCGTAAATAATATTAAAAATCCTATCTCAGTCGCAAAAAAAATCTTAATTGAAAATGAAGGCTGTTATTCTGCGGAATATATTAGTAAACAATTGTTAGGTGAATTTGATTTTGTCAGTAAAAAATATTTTTCTTCAGATAAATTATGGCTAAAACTTTTAGATTCGAATAATTATTTATCTAATAAAAATGGTACCGTTGGATGTGTTGTCTTGGATCAAAAAGGAAACTTGGCATCTGGTACATCTACCGGCGGATTAGTAAATAAATTATCGGGAAGGATTAGCGACTCTGCCATAATTGGTTCAGGTACATATGCAAATAATCGTACTTGTGCAATTTCTTGTTCGGGTTATGGTGAATCAATCATTAGAAATAATTTAGCCTTTTATATTCATTCAATAATTTCTAACAAAAAAGTTTCAGCAGATAAAGCGGTAAAAATTGCGTTTAAAACTATTTCACAAAATTTAAAATATAATGTAGGATTAATTTGTATTGATAAGTTTGGAAAAGTAATCATTCATCAAAATGCGAATTCAATGTTATATGCCTATAAATCAAAACATTTTAATTTTAATATTTTTGAATAACGTCATAGATTCCACATTTTGAAATAGAGCTTTATAAAAGAAAATGAAATGATAACTAAGTATCAAACAAAATCATTAAAAACCACTCTCAACTATACTCATATAGGTATCGAAGATTTAAAAAGAGCAATCCTGGCTATTGATTAAGCCGGGATTGTTTAAAATCTATAAATTGTTACCACCCTAGCACATAAGCAAATACCAAAGGAACAACAATTGTAGCATCACTTTCTATAATAAACTTGGGAGTATCAATATTTAGTTTGCCCCATGATATTTTTTCATTAGGAACCGCACCCGAATAAGAACCATAGGAAGTAGTTGAATCACTAATTTGACAAAAATAGCTCCAACACGGAACTTCATGCCAAGGCTGATCAAATAACATTGGTACAACGCATATAGGAAAATCACCCGCAATTCCACCCCCAATTTGAAAAAAACCGACTCCTTTACCACTACAGTTTTTTCTATACCAATCACTAAGCCATATCATATATTCTATTCCATTCTTAATAATATTAGGACTTAATTCTCCACGTATACAGTTCAAAGCAAAAATATTACCCAATGTAGAATCTTCCCATCCAGGGCAAATAATTGGAAGATTTTTTTCAGCTGCAGCAATCATCCAGCTCTCTTTAGGATCAATTTCGTAATATTTTTTTATATCTCCACTAAGAATCATTTTGTAAATAAATTCATGTGGAANNGTTCATTTTTATAATTTGATTCTTTCCAATATTTAGAAATAAGTTTATATAATCTATTAAAAGCATCTTCTTCAGGGATACATGTATCTGTTACACGATTATAACCGCTATTCATTAAATTCCATTCGTCATTGGGCGAAAGTTCACGATAATTTGGTACTGCCTTATAATGCGAATGTGCAATAAGATTAGTTAAATCCTCTTCAAGATTAGCACCAGTACATGATATAATATGAACTCTGTCTTTACGTATCATCTCAGCCAACGAAATTCCTATTTCAGCAGTACTCATTGCACCAGCTATAGTTACCATCATTTTTCCACCATTTGATATATGCCGTTCATATGCTTTTGCAGCTTCAACAAGGGTTGCTGCATTGAAATGACGAAAATTATAAGTTATGAAATTTTTTATTGGAGAATCTAACATATTGTATTTTCAACTATTAATTAATTTCATTGTTTCGATTTTGGGAAAAAGACCATATCATCTTTTACATCAGGAGTAAGAATTGTCTGATTTGTTTTTTTCGCATTTATTATGACGGCAAATTCGAATTTTTTTGAAATCATTTTTGCAATTTTCTTGGAATTCGACAAAACATTATTTTGTATTTCACCTTGTTCATTTGGAACTAAGGAAAAAGCTTTAATAGCACCTGTAACTCCTATTGTATGACATCCTCCTATAATTATTAAATATTTAGTTTGGTTATGTGGGTTTTTTAATCTTTCAAAATAACCGTAATCATTCTTTGAAATATTCCCGCAAAATTCTTTTTTAGCTTCTTTATGAAACAATACTATCTCACCAGGATATTTTAGAGACTCTTCCCAATCTGGACTTTTATACTCAATTTGAGAATATGGCAAGAACTCCTCTGTTGTAGAATTATAATCAGGACCACCAATAATAATTAAAGTTTTATCATATTCAAATTTAATTTTAGCTGCTTCACCACAAGATAAAATTCTAAGTTTTAAATTCGGAAAAAGTCGTAATAAAGTATAAACCACTTCAAAATATGCGTCCAAATCACCATATTTACGGTTGTAAATAAATTCTCCATCGACAATCTGCTGCTTTTCCGGTTTGTCTAATTCAGAACAAACAAGAACAACGGCCTCTTTATCTTTTATACCCCAAACTTTTCTAAGATGTCTTGTTTTACTGCGTCTGATGCTATTCTTTATGAATTTAAATACTTCATAGATAGTAAAAATTAAAGCAAAAATGTAAATAATAAATTTTATTTCATCAATTATTATAATTATTTTTTCCATCTATACAAAAATCTTTGAATTTTTTATTGGCGAGATTACTTTAGAATGATGAATAAATTCATTAAATCCAGGTTTTGCAATATGCCCCTCAGGTACATTCTTTGTAATAATACTACCAGCGCAAATATAAGCACGAGGACCTATTTTAACTGACCCAACTACAACCGAATTAAAACCAACAAATACTTTATCATAAATTTCAGCAGATTCTTCTTTAGAATCATCAGAATCCCATTCGTTTAAAGGTTCTAATTGAGTGTGAATAATCTTTCCAAAGATTCTGCAATCATTCCCAATTACGGTTCTTTCACCAACTAATCCACCAATAACACAACTGTTTCCTATTTTAACCTCATTACAAACGTGTGCTCCATATATTAATAGTGTTTTTTCACCTATTTTAACATCTGATTCAATTACAGATTTATCATCTAAAATTGAAAAATTCCCAATTTTGCTTCCATTGCCAATTAAACATGAATAACCGATATATACATCCTTTCCTATTTTTGTAGTATAATCTTTTTTGTCAAATGATCCTGTTAATAATTTTCTATATTTTTTCCCAATGACCGAATAAGGCATTATTATAACTGACTTTGGTATTTTACACTTATTACCAATTATTAAATATTCACACTTCTTCATTTATTACATTAGCTTTAATTATATTATAAATATATTGTTTATTGTTCATTGATGCTTCACTATTACCAATTTCATCATTCAAGTCGTTGAATCCATGATCCATTTCTTTAATAGTAATCAGATTTATATTATTGTATTTCATTGATAAGTCTTTCGAAACATTATATGGCACCATTGTATCAGAATCACCATGAATTATTGTTACTTTATGATTTATTTGACCAATAAATAATTCAGGTTGTATTAATTGCATCTCTTTGAATAATGTTATTCCTATTGGAAATTTATTATTAATATAGAGTTTACCTGTCTTGTATAGTTTAGATATTGTTTTGAGATTGAAAATTGATGTTGCCCATTCGGTTTCAGGTTTTATAAATGTTCTTTGATAGGATAGAACAGGAGCTATCATAGTAATTGATTTAACAATTTCAGGATGCAGAAATGCAGTAAAAATCGAGGGTGGAGCACCGAAACTACAACTGACTATATGTAGATTCATCTTTTTACTTTTGTAATAATCTTGTAGATAAAGAATTGCAGAATCAATGTCAATCATTTGTCCTATTATTGTAAAATCTGTTGATTTGCCATTACTTTCTCCATGTCCTCTAAAATCGATTCTTAAAGAATCTACACCGTAATTACCAAGAAATTCTGCCCCATCCTTGAAAAGGTTTAAGTATTCATTTTTATTGACCGTAATTCCATGAAGCCAAAGAATCACAGTAGTACTTTCTGAAACTGAATGAATTCCGGATATCGAAAACCCATCAACTGTTTTTAGTTTGACTTTGTTATTTTTCATATTCAATTATTTTTTTAAAAGTTAATATATCTTGTTCGAAATCTTTAATGAAAGTTGTGCAATGAATTGGTTTTATTTTTCCACAAACATACAATGACTCTTTAATAAATGGTAAATGTTTTTTTATCGCTTTATTTAATAGTTCTTTGACATATGACTTTCTATATTCTAAATATTCATTCCAATAATTTTCATTGTATCTATCATCATATTTTGATCGGTCTATCAATTCAAAAAGCCCTTCTGCAATGACTTCTCCAAATTCTTGCATTTTAATTTTTGATATATTTTCAAATGGATTATATTTTTTTTGATAAATTATATCGACAGCTGAAATCTTTTTCTTATTAATAGAAGGAATCATAAACAGCCAGTCTTCATTGTAAATTAAAGGAAAATAGCTTTCAATCTTATCTGATTTAATAAATAGAAAATTACCGCTCAAGAATGGATGATAAGGTTCTCCATATTTCTGTTCAATGTGCCCTATTACGGATGTATCAGGAAAATATTTTACTATACATCCTGAAATATTATATAACTCTAAAGCGGCAATCCCTTTACAGATAATATTTTTTGTAATACCTTCAACATCATCATCAATTAAAAGTATATTCTTAAATCCATTTTGAACCGAATGTATCAACGCAAAGTTTCTTTTTGCTGGCAAATCCCAATCACTTATATCATAATTATGATAAAAATTAGCTAACCTAAAAGTATTAAGATTTCTTATTTTAGTAATTATGTCACTTTTTAAACAATTAATAAAGATAACTCCATTATTATGTGAAATATCAATTTTTGTTTTATCGGAATCATTTGAAACTAAGACTATTATCTTTCCAGAAAACCAACTCAATGAAGCAAGAAGCAAATTTATATTTTGATATCTTTTCAAAAATGGAATATAAATAACCAAAGGCAGTTTTTCATAATTCTCCCCTAAATTTGGTTTCGGATTTGTGTTAAAATTTATAATTGATTGAGGATTTGTTAACATACTTTAGATAAAATCATTTTTAATTTAGATTAAACCTATTTCTATATTTGCTAAGTTAATAATATTTTGATTTAAAATCAATTCTTATAGTATGTTTTTTATAATACTTAAGCACATATTTCTCCAATAACAAAATCTTATAATATATTTAATTTCAGTTAGTTTTGACGAATTTGCTATGAATATTAATTTATTTGGTAGATTATTTTTAATTAATATTTATACATTTTGTTTGGTTCATTCGGAAGCACGGCTTACTATAGTGTAGGCGACAAACTTAGTGATGCGTTCTCTGTTGGGAAAGAATTACAACTGAGCTAATAAAGAGAATAATTTTTCAGTGATAAATATTCAGTCTTTATGTGTGAAAATATACATTTGTTTGTTATTACAATTCTATAAATCCCCGCGGAAATCAAATACATAAGGATTTTTTATTTATTTAGATTATTTTTTTAATTATTAGTATATTAATGAAACTTAAAACTCTTACCATTATGCTTAACAACGAAAAATTAGTCAGAAGATTAAAGAAAATCTTTACTTATTTGAGAGATAACTGGGGAATAACACTTTACCGTATCGCGGTAGAATCAAAAATCCCGCATTCCAGTTTAAAGTACATGATTGATGGTAAATTTGAATGGAAACTAAATCATCTTCTCTCAATCGTTGATTTTCTTAATCGGAACAACGTAAAAATCTCTTTAGAAGAGTTGCTGAACTTTGATGATAAAACAACTTTATCACAAATTATGAATACTGATAAAGCAGATTTTAGAGAAGTAATTTACGGCGATAAAGAAGGATACAAAACTTTTGTAAAATCGGGCGAAAGTATAATTCCAAAAGCTGTCAGGCCAAGAGGTATTATGATAGAATCTGAAGAGTTAACTCAAGAAATTACAGAGCGCATAAAGGAAAGCCCTTTATTTAAAAGTCATCGAATATCTGTTGGTATAAAAATTAGTGATAAGAATTTTGATTTCCATCAGGACCTTAATTTTTTGAACGGGAAGAAATTGAAAGATTAATTTATACAATTTTTAAAAAATTTATATTATCAAATAAAAAAGGGGAAGCGTTTACTTCCCCTTTAATATTTACGATTCTATTTCCTGGTCATTTAATCAATACCATTTTCTTAACCTTGACATAATCATTTGCGATTATTCTGTAGAAGTAAACACCACTTGCAAAGGGTTGTCCGTTAAATTCAAGAGTATAGCTTCCAGCTTTTTTAAATTCATTGTTTACAAGTTTATTCATTTCTCTTCCAAGAATATCATAAACTACTAAAGACACCTTTGAATCCTTAGGCAACTGATAATTTATCTTCGTTAGTGGATTAAACGGATTCGGAAAGTTTTGACATAAATTAAATTCATTTGGTATTTCATTTTGAGTATTATTTATAAATGTTGTTCCTCCATTTGTTGTATATACTATATATCCACCGCCGCCAACAGTCCAACCCGTGTTATTATTAATAAATGTAATTGAACCTATAAAAGCACCCGTCGGATAACTTGATTGTGCAATCCAATTATATCCTCCATTTGTTGTTTTCCATAATTTAATACCTGTATATGCTCCTCCTGCCCATCCGGTATTTATATCAGAAAAACAAGTACACAGGATAACATCTGCTCCTATAACAGTCGCAACACTATCCCATGTGCTTCCAAAATCTGTAGTTTTAAATAATTTATTTTGACCGGCTCCAATAACAAATCCATATTGATTATTAATAATTGAAAATTTTAGAAAATCAGGCATTGCCCCTCCATTTGATATAGAAATATAATTCCAATTAATACCACCATTTGTAGTTTTATAAATACTTGCTCCGGCTCCGCACACTAAACCGGTCAATGCATCTTTGAAATATATTTCATACAAAAAACCACAAGGGACATGAGTTGAATCAAATGATATTCCTCCGTTTGTAGTTTTTAAAATATGTGCATTACCGCTTATCCATCCCGTATCTTTATTAATGAAAAAAGCTTCTTCATAACTTGCACCATAACCAACTGTACCGTTTCTTATAGCTATCCAATTTATTCCTCCATTAGTAGTTTTCAGAATTGTTTGAAACCAACCCACACAATAAACTATATTTGAATTTACTGGTTGAATTCCGGTCAAATTTTTATCTGTGGATGGATGATTTTGAAAAATCCAGTTTGTTCCTGTATTTGTCGTTTTCATAATCACGCCTTCTCCACAAGCCCAACCCGTATATTGATTAATAAAATGTATATCATTTAAGGCAGATGTCCCTGAATTTTGAACTATCCATTGAGCATTTGCGGATATAATCGAATAAATAGAAATAATCAGAATAATAATTATTTTTTTCATTTCAGTTAATTAAAATTATATTGAAAAAATTTATTAATGAAACAAAACAATATATAAGTATTGAATAAAATAATTTTTTAATAACTGCGAATCATAGA
>PNBM01000208.1 GCA_003135995.1 Ignavibacteriota bacterium
ATAACATATATTTGACCTTCGGGACCGGTGCACGGCGAAGCCCCTTCCACTGTGAGTGCTGAATCTAAGGCATTTCCACCTTGTCTGCTAATTCTAATTGGTGTGCTGAAAGTTGAGCCGCAATCTGTAGAATGTGTGAACATAATCACAGTGCTATCGAGCGGATTATGACTATGATAAACATCAAACTGCGTCCAGCAAATGTAAATATTGTTACGCCAGATGCTATTAGACCAGTCGACGCAAGCCCATGGTTTGTCCTGCATTTTAGTGCCATTTTTACCAAATGTAATACCATTAGACCAATTTACGCCTGCATTAGTAGATTTCATAATTAAGAGTTTATCCCAGGCAGGTGGAATGTTCCAGTTTGAAATCTGAATGAAATAAAAATTCCCGGCTGTATCTACTATAACAACCGGATCACCCGATGGTCTTGCAACTGTCGAATGCAAGACTCCCCTATTCCATGAAGATCCGCCGTTTGAAGAATAATAATAGCCACTAATAGAAGTATCAGAACCTATATAAAAAATATTTGAACCTGCTACAATTTGATTCGTATTTTTGGGATTTATTGCGATGAATGTTTCATTAGGATTATATTGATTTGATATTAAAATATTTTGATATTGGCTGAACAAAATATTTGATGATATTATCATTATAAGAAAAGTGATTAGAATAATTATTTTTTTCATCATCATGTATTAATGTTTACTATTTAATATTATTATTTTGACTAATTAATAACTTAATTTATCATTTGATTAAGAGCATTTTTTTTGTATTAAAAAAATCTCCCGATTGCAAACAGTAAAAATATATACCGCTTGGGAGTTGGTAATTAGGAAATTGGTTACCGGAAAATGGGATTTCGTATGTTCCGGGTTGTAATTNNTTAATCTGAAATCTTATAATCGTCGCCGGATTAAACGGATTGGGATAATTCTGATAAAGATAATATCTCTCAGGAATATCATTACTTATATTTTTTATCCCTATTGTTGTCGTAACTTGCTTTAAGATAATTTTGTTATCAGGGTCGAAAAATACAGAATCGGGTTGTTTATTAAAATTAAAAGTAAATAATTGCTGATAAACGTTGTTGTTAACCACTTTTAAAATAGTATCAGTATTATTTGTAAATTTTATTTTTATCTCAACCGGCATTTTATAAAATGTTGTAGTAGTTTGTATCTGCTTTATTGTAAAATTGACTCTCCAGTTTCCGGAACCTAAATTTGATATTCCGTAAGTAATAGAATATTTAGGGTGCCCGCCATTTTTAACCCACTCGGTTATAAACCATGTATAATCCTGACCGGTTACCTGATTTATTTTCGCAGTAAAATCATCAGTAACTGCATTTTTTAAAACGAAATTTGTATCATTTGTATAACTTTTTAATACGTCAAAGAATAATGAATCCCCCAGAACATTTCTAAGCATATAAAGCACGCAAGCACCTTTACAATACCTAATCGGGAAAAAGAATAAATATCCGTTAGGAGGTGTATTATTTATAAAAGAAGGATTATAAATCGGTTCAGAAAAAGTCTGTGATGAAAAATAATATGATGAATCAAAACTTATATCATTTTTATAAGCAGTCTTACCATTTGTGAATTCAGATATTAATGCCTCACAATATGTCCCGAAGCTTTCATTAAGCCAAATATCAGCCCAGGTACCACAAGTTATTAAATCTCCGAACCAATGATGTCCGAATTCATGTGCTGCCATCCGGACATTCCAGTTATCAGGATACACTGCAATTAATGTTTGGTTTTCCATACCCACTCCTAAACTATCTACTTCAGCAAAACCAATCTTTTCAAATGGATACTCAATAAACTTTGATGAGAAATAATTAGCTACATAATTAATAGAATCTCTCAATTGTGATGGGTTACTCCAACTGTTATAATACATCCTGACAAGTACGCTATCCGACGGATTAGATAATTTACGCCAATATTGAAGACTCATCCTGTAATTACTACTTCCGTTTAAAACTACAAGATAAGTTGACATTGGGTCTCTGCTCACCCAATGATAATAAATTGTATCGGCAATTTTTGTCGAATCGGCAAGACGCCCGTTTGAACCAAGTAAAACATTAGAAGGCACTTTTGCGGTAATATCCGTAGTAGCTTTATCTGATGGTTTATCCCAGCAGGGAAACCAACACCGGGCACCTTCAGGTTCGCAATTAGTATAGACAAGACCATTGTTTGCCTGGAATGCCGTGTCATAAACATTATTATGTTTGTAATAAATTTTAATTATTACAATTTCTCCCGGGTTGTAAGTTCGGTTAAGAGNNCCGGTTAAGAGTAATAGCTAATATATTTGAACTATGCGAATAAATTAAAGGTAAACCGTTTGATAATATTATCGAATCGATTAACAGTGAGAAATTATTTGCGTTAAGATTTATAATATTCAAAGTTGAATCCACTCTGAAAGTTAAAGTATTATCAGCTGAAAAATTTTTCGGAAATGGTGATTTAAAACAATTATAAATATTCAGATTAAGTTTGTAATTTAGAACGTCGAAAGAGTGTTTTGGTGTTGTAGATAATTGGCAATTTACAGAATAAGAAATTCTATTTGTTTTTTTTACTTCTTTAGCACTGTATTTATTACTCTGGGGATATACAAAAGAAGTTAATAGAAAAATGTTAAACAGTATAAATAGTGTAAATAATTTTTTCATTATTAATGAAATNNTAAAAATACATTCCGCTCGCTAATCGTTTTTCTGAGAAAGGTACTTCATATACTCCCGGTTGTAATTTTTCATTCACAAGGGTTGCAACTTCTTTACCGATAATGTCATAAACTTTTAAAATCACAAGACCATTTTCCATTTTCCATTTTCCATTTTCTGAATTTGGTATCTGGAATCTTATAATCGTGGATGGATTAAACGGATTCGGATAATTTTGAAACAGAAAATATCTGTCCGGAACGTTTTTACTCAAATTTTTTATTCCGATAGTAGTTGATACCTGCTTTAAAATAATTTTATTAAACGGGTCAAAGTTTAATGAGTCGGGCTGTTTATTGAAATCGAAAGTAAAAGTTTGATTGTTAATGTTATTAAAAACTTTAATCAGTGTATCAGTACCGTCGTGAAAAAATATTTTCA
>PNBM01000144.1 GCA_003135995.1 Ignavibacteriota bacterium
GAGACCGTTTTCGCACAGTCTCTGGAGCTTGGTAACGAGGGTTTAGAAAAAACATTTAAAAGCGAATACGTTATAATTAATTTAAAGAAATATTTTACCATTTTAAAAAATTAAATTTATCGATTATGAAAGTAATTATTTTTTCTCTATTATTTTATGTCGTTTTTTTCAATATATCAAACGCACAACTTGATGATAAATTTTATTATCCGGTTAAAAAATGGGACGAGATGAAACTTACGAATTATGAGGAAATATCACTTAATAAAGATTCCATTATATTAAGCGGAATTTTTCTTAAAACTAAAGATACTCCGAAAGCAACAGTTTTATATTTCCACGGTGCAAGCGGAAACGTTACAAAGTATTACGAATTAATGAAACCTCTTGCGGAAAACGGTTACCAGGTATTCATGGTTGACCTGGAAGGATACGGGAAATCATCCGGCAAGCCGACAAATCTGAATATTGCGGAGGATGCACAATATTTTTTCAATTATATGGTGAACAGGGAAGAAGTTAAAAATACAAAGGTGATTATTTTCGGTGCATCAATGGGTACGCAGGTTGCGACAAGAATAGCAAGGAATAACCAGGATAAAATATCGGCTTTAATACTCGACGGAACAATTAGTTCTTTTACGGATATAGCAGTATTTTACTCTAAGGAAGAAGAAAAGAGATTTGTACAGTATTACGTCTCTCCGTATTCTGCAAAAGAAGATATTAAATTTATTGAGAATATTCCGAAATTATTTGTGCACAGTAATGAGGATGAACAGGTTCCGATTGAACAAGGGAAATTAGTTTATGAGAATGCTAAAGAACCGAAGGAATTCTGGACATATAAAGGTGAGCATATTGAAGCAATGTTACTTTTTACGAAGGAATTTGTAGAAAAAATAGACAATCTAATCAAAAAGTAATAAATAAATAAGGGGAAGAGCAAAAAAGAAAAAGAAGAAAACAGAAAACAAACCAGATAGGAATCCCTGATAAGAGCGTTCGGGGACGACAGTTCGGAAAATAAAAAAAATTAGAACGTAGAGCTTTAAACGCAAAGGACGCAGAAAAAACTGCAAGGACGTACATCGGGGATATATCACAAATTACAAAAACAAATAAAAGCAAAATCCTGTGCAGGAACTTTCGGAGTGACAATCTATATTGATTATCAAATTTCTTCCAAGACTTCTGGTTATATATACATATTATAATGGCTTTCCTAAGAATCTTTTTCATCGATATAAGTTGTTAATTTATCCAAATATTAAACTATTCTAAAAATAAATCTTTGTTTTTATTTCACCACGTTTTCCGGAATCAATATATATGCAACTTTAATTATTATATTTTAGGTTTTAAGAATTATTAAGAGAAATTCGGTTTTTAAAATTATTTTATGGGGATTCTGGTTTTTAATTGCCAAATAAAATAGTAAAGAACTTTTTTATGTCTGGTAATAACACAAAATACACATCAATAAAAAATATAACTGCGATAAGGTTAGCAATAACTCTATTTTTAGTTCATTTGTTATTAATTAAAGCTTTTAATTATGATGAAGTATTAAAGGAAGTAATAAATAATGGATTACAGACATTTGAATGTTTATTAGCATCAATTTATTTATACTTCACATCAAGAAATTTTAAAGAAATATCCGAAAAACAATCTAGAGCGTGGTTGTTATTTTCAATTGCTGCATTATTTTATGCAACAGGTAATTTAATCTGGACGATAACAGAAGCTATAAATTTAAATGTTCCTTTTCCTTACTATTCTGACTTAGGTTTCATTTTATTTTACATATTATTTATCTGGGGTGTTTTTAACTTCCCAATGATTCCGTTAAGGAGAACCGAGAAAGGGAAATTAATTCTTGATTTATTTATTGTTTTAATTTCGTCTTTAATGATATTTGCAACCGGAATTTATGAGATAATATTGGATATGAATATTACAATTTCCGGAAATATGTCAGAAATATTAAAATTATCAACGGTATTATCATATCCTGTACTGGACATTATATTAATCTGGACAATAATTTATTTCTTTTACAGAAGTGAAGCGATAAACCGGAAATGGGTGCTTGGTATATTGCTGGGAGGTTTAGCGTCTCTTGCAATTTCCGACATGTTAACTAACTATGAATTAATTAACAATAAATATGTAAACGGAAGTATTTCCGATTATGGCTCCATACTTGCTTTTTTACTTTTCGCACTTGCCGGAATAAGGCAGACTAATTTATTACTTAAAAACGGTACAAAACGCGTTTCTGTAATTAAATCAGGATTTTTTATATTTTCTAAAAAAATTCTGACATACTCTCCTCTTATTTGGTCATTTTTTTCTTATTTGGCATTGATATGGCTATACGAAAACAGGCAGCTGCGATTTATTGATATTGCCGCCTGTGGTGTTGCAATAATTATTATATTATCTTTTTTAAGACAAATTCTTTCTTTAAAAGAAAATTATAAACTTACAAATGAACTTGAAAATGAGATTGAAAATATTAAAAAAGAATTATCCGATGATTATGCCTTCCAGAATGAATTGTTAGTTGACTTAGCACAATCAGAAAATAAATACAAGGATTTAATTGAAAACTCTCTTCAGGGAGTTTTAATATTTACAAAAAACAATATTGTGTTCGCTAACAAAAGAATTGAAATAATATTGGGCTACACGGCTGAAGAAATGAAAGCATTTAAACCCGAAGATTATGAAAAACTTTTCCCCGAAGAAGGTCTGAGATTTTTGATAAATAATATAAAGGAACACTCAAAGTATAAAAACAAACCGTTTGTTTATCAAACAAAATTTAAACATAAAAGCGGCAATATAATCTGGCTGGAGCTTATATCATCAATTATTACTTATAATAACGAAATATGTATTCAAATAGCAATGATAGATATTACGGACAGGAAATTAGCGGAAGAAGAACTTATTATGAGCGAAGAAAAATACAGAGCCCTGTTTGAAAACAATCTCGATTGTGTATTTATATATGATACCGATACAAACGAAATACTTGATTTTAATAATGCCGCATTAGAATTATACGGATATGAATCGAATGAATTATTAGGTCAGAATATACTTATTTTGAGCGCAGAATTGGAAGTGTCAAAGTTAGCAATTCAGGATTTAATAAAGTACGGGCATACAAGAATAATGCAGAGAAATCACAAGAAAAAAGATGGCACGATAATTCAAGTGGAATCTATGATGATTACTTACAACTAATTCGGCAAAAAAGTTGCATGTGCTATGATACATGACATTACTGAAAGAATGGCAATCGAAGAGAAAAAGAAAGAAATAACGAATGAGTTAATCGAATTAAATAAAAACAAAGATAAATTTTTCTCAATAATAGCACACGATTTAAAAAGTCCGTTCCAGGGATTGCTTGGCTTTTCAGAGTTACTGGATGATGATTTTTACGAACTGAATGACGAAGAGAAGAAAAGGTTTGTAGAAAATATCAGGACCACTTCAAAGATATTATATAATCTTGTGGAGAACCTGTTGCAGTGGTCAAGATTGCAGTCGGGAAGAATACAATTTGAACCCGACGAAATTGATATTCATACATTAGTTAACAGAAGCATCGAAATTTTAAAAGCAAACATACAAAAGAAAAAAATATTTCTTGAAAATAAAATTTCTAAGAATAGTGTACTAACCGCAGATGAAATTATGATACAGCAAGTTATACAAAATTTATTGTCAAATGCAATAAAATTTACACCTGCAGGCGGAAAAATAAGTTTGTTCGATGAAAGGACAGACCATGTTTATAAATTCACAATTGAAGATACCGGTGTTGGCATCCCTCAGGAAGTAGTACCGGAATTGTTTAATATAGATTCACATTATACGACTAATGGAACGGAAAACGAGAATGGGACGGGATTAGGTTTGATTTTATGTAAAGAATTTGTTGAAAGGAATGGGGGGAAGATACTTGTGGAAAGTGAAGTCGGGAAGGGGAGTAAGTTTACGGTTGTGCTGCCGGCGAAAGGGAACTGAGCTGTTCAACCCCTATGGGGTTGGGGAGTAGTTACGCACACCACCCGCTTCGCGGGTGGATACTCACATAGCGCTCCTTCGGAGCTGCAAAGAAATATATATCAAATGAAAAACAAGCCCGAAGGGCTTGAATGAGAGTAACCGCGAGTGCAACCTGCGGATCGAAGCATAAGAAAATCCAAGCCCGAAGGGCTTGAATGAGAGTAACCGCTATACGAGATATCTCTCATCATACTCCACACTATGCTCCTTGAGTAAATTTTTATATTCAGTCAAGAAGTCAGATTTCTTATGATATATCTTTTGATTTTTTACGTATTCAATTACTCTGTTTTTTTCTTTGATGGAATATGTAAACGCACCGTAACCTTCAGCCCAGCCTTCAAAATGCGGAAATTTATTGTTTTGTTTCATCCATACCGAAGTTGATACTTTTATGTCTTTAACTAAATTGGCTAAAGATACGGAAGGATGTATACTGCAGACAATATGAAGATGGTCTTCGATTCCATTTATGCGGAACAATTTACATTTGTTATTCTTTAGGATTCCCCAAATGTAACGATATAATTCTTCACAATTATCATTCACTATCGTTGGTTTTCGATACTTTGTACCAAATACAATTTGATATAGTATTTGATTGTAACTACTCACAATAATTTAGTTTCTTTTTACCTCGTCGATTATTTCACCGTCGGGTTTTCTGATTGTTAATATCATCGGCATTTGTCCGGGAAGCGTATGAGTTGCACATCCGAAGCAAGGGTCATAAGCCCTGAATGCCATTTCGATTTTATTCAACGTTCCTTCTGTAACTTCGACTCCCTTTTTAATTAATCCCTCGGCTGCACTTTTAATAGACATCGAAATTGCTGCGTGATTATTAGTTGTACCGACTATGAGATTCGCCTTTGTCACGATGCCTTTTTCATCTGTTACATAATGATGAGTAAGTGTTCCGCGCGGAGCTTCAACAATTCCAACTCCTTCGTGAGGAACGTTCGTGCATAAAGCTCTATAATCCTGAGATGTAATTTCAGGATCCTTCGCAAGTTCCATAACTTTTTCCGCGGCGTACTGCAATTCGATAATTCTTGCCCAGTGAGTTGCAAGTGTGTGATGAACAGGAGTCTTACCGGATTTATCGCCTGTTAATGTTTCAAAATATTTTTCATATTCAGCCTGCGCAAGCGGAGTAGGCATTCCATCGGTTACATTAAGTCTTGATAGCGGAGTAGCGCGATATACACCGCTGTCTTTTCCGTCAACTAATCCCTTCCAGCCTACTTTTTTCAAATAAGGATACTTCAGATAATTCCAGCTTTCCATATGTTCTTCAATATGTTCAAGATATTCTGACGGTTTATATTTACAGAATTCTTTTCCATCCGGGTCAACGACTTTTACCATTCCGTCATAAAAATTAACCTGATTGTTTTCATCTACCAATCCCATATAATATGTTTTGTGTGTATAAGGTCCGTTAACAATTAAATCGACATAGGCTGCATTTTTCAAAACCACATCTTCAAATATTTTAAATGTAAATTGTCCAAACTCAATAAAATACTTTGCGTATTCTTCAATCTTTTTCCTTTCCTGTTCATTAATGCCTCTCGCGACACCTCCGGGGATAGCAGTAACCTGGTGAATTTTTTTACCGCCAAGCATCTGAATTATTTCCTGACATTTTGAACGCAAGGCAATTACTTTTCCTCCGACTTCAAGTCCGACTCTTTTAATCACGCCGAGCAGATTTCTTTCGGCAGGAGGTGCATCGGGACCACAGACAAAATCAGGACCGCCGAGAGCATAAAAATGTACCGTATGGTCAGTTGTATAAAAAGTATTATATAAAAGTTCTCTGAGTTTTTTTCCTGCCGACGGGATTTGAACATTGTAAACCGCATCACAGGCTTTTGCTGCTGCCATGTGGTGAGCTTCGGGGCATACACCGCAAATCCTTGTTGTTATTCTCGGCATTTCTTCGATTGGTCTGCCGACGGCGAATTGTTCAAAGCCTCTTAATTCCGGAACCTGGAAATAACAGTTCGCTACTTCTCCATCATCATTTAAAAAGATGTCAATTTTTCCGTGACCTTCCAATCTCGTTACAGGGTCAATTTTTATTTGTCTCATATTTTTAGATTATTTTTCTTTTAACGATGTTATGTAAATTTTATCGTCTCGAGAGTCCCTCAAAAGAGCGAGGAGACTCTCCGAGACATGAACGTAATTTAATTTTTTATTTTTCTTCTTCTTCCATTTTTTGTACACGATGGAAAATTGAATGTGCCATTGAGAATCTATAGAACGTACCCAGCGGGTCTGCAATTGTTTTAATTATATCTCTTACTTCTTTCGGGTCAGTTGAATCTATAACTGAACTCAGCGCAGAAACCATTTTTGCTCCCTGGTCAAGAACATTTGGCGGAGGTCCATAGCAGCCCCTGCAACCCATATTTGCTTTAATGCATAAAGCATCGCATCCGCTTCTTGTCGCAGGTCCCATACAAACTATGCCCTGATCCAAAAGGCATTCGTCAGGATTAGGAATAATTTCCTGCGGACGGTAGAATTTCTTAATTTTTTTCTCTTTACGTTCCCTTGTGCATTCTTCGCAAATAGTCTTTTCTCCCGCCCCGAGTATTGTTCCTTTTGGCGGAAGCGGCTTGCCGTTTTTCAATATATCTATTACAGCTTCAACTACAGCAATAATCTGAGTTGATTGCGGCGGGCAACCTGGAACATAATAATCCACATCAACCACCTGGTCTAAAGATTTTACTGTATTCCAAAATTCAGGAATTTCAATTTCACCTTCGGGCATTTGGGTATGCGTCTGAGGGAAAACGTTTTTTGAAGATTCCTGTAGAGAAGGACTATTTATGTAATTGCATTCAAAAATTTTTTTCTTATCGTAAAAGTTAGCAAGAGCCGGAATGCATCCTTCATACGCACAGGAACCAAAAGCAACCATAACTTTTGATTTTGCCCTGAGAAGTTTCGCGAGATATTCATTTTCAGATGTTCTGATAGCTCCATTGAAAAGTGTCAATGTTATATCCCCGTCGGGCATAGCTTCGACATCTTTATATTTAAAATCCATAATGCAGGGCCAGAAAACAATGTCAAAGAAATCTGCAACATCGAGTATTTTTGCTTCTATATCTACAACGGCTATCTCACATCCACCGCAGGATGATGCCCAATACAATGCTAATTTTGGTTTCATTTTATATAAGTTTGAAAAAATTTATAATAATTTTTAGTTCATAAAGGTCAACGGACCCAGTTCACGAATTTGTTTTTCGAAATCAAGTGTCGTCGCGGCATATTTATCTCCTTCCGATGCCGATATCCATTCGAGTCTTAATCTTTTAGGGTCAATTCCGAAATCTTCAAGAAAGATTTTCAAAAACTCGATTCTTCTGAGCGTTTTATAATTTCCTTCTGAATAGTGGCAGTCTCCGATATGACACCCGCCTATAAAAATTCCATCAGCACCTTTTTTAAATGCTTTTAAAATAAAGGAGGGGTCAACTCTTCCGCTGCACATAACCCTGATAATTCTTACGCACGGTGATGATTTTAATCTTGAAACGCCCGCAAGGTCAGCTCCTGTATAGGTACACCAGTTACAAAGGAAAGCCGCAATTTTAGGGTTCCATCCGTTTTGTTTTTTCTCTTCAGACATAAGTTATTATTTTAATAATTTCTTTTGTTATTTTAATTTAATTATCAATTATACTGTCAGAAGTCCTTCGAGTTCTGCAAGTATTTGTTCATCTGTGAATCCTTTACCTGTAATTGCTGATGCCGGACACGCTGCGACGCATGTTCCGCAGCCCTTGCATAACATTTCATTGATATCGGAAATTTTCTTGTCTTCAAGGAACGAGATTGCAGTATACGGACAGAGGTTATTGCAGATTCTGCAACCGCTGCAAAATTCCTCTATCACATTTGCTTTAATAGGATCAACTGAAACTTCACCCAATGAAATCAAAGACAATATTCTTGCTGCTGCTGCCGATGCCTGTGCAACAGAATCCGGAATATCTTTTGGTCCTTGAGCACAGCCGGCAATGAAAATTCCATCCGTCATAGTTGAAATCGGGTCTAATTTCGGATGACGTTCAAGGAAGAATTTATCAGGGCTTTGACTTATCGATAATATCTTTTTAATTTTTGCTGCATCCTGAGCAGGTTCGATTGCAGGACACAAGATAACCATATCAACAGGAATTTCTCTGAACTTTCCTATTAATGTATCCTCACATTTTACGAGAAGATGCGGTTTATTTCCGTTATAACTCTCTTCGGTGATTTCCGCTACTTTACCTCTAATCATATTTACACCTTCGTCGAGCAATCTCTTATAAAATTCTTCGTAACCTTTTCCGAATGCACGCATATCGATGTAGAATTGATATACTTCCGCTTTGGTTCTGTCTTTTACGAGATGAGCGAATTTTAGTGCATACATGCAACACACACGCGAGCAATATTTTTTATAATTTTCATCTCTTGAACCAACGCAATGGATAATGCCGACTGCTCTTGGTTCCGAGCCATCTTTACATTGTATTGTTCCGCCTGTTGGTCCGGTGGAGTTGAGCATAAATTCGAAGTCGAGAGAATTATAAACATTGTCGAGTCTTCCATAACCATACTGTGGTATTTGCTGTGGGTCAAACAGGTTAAAGCCTGTTGTCACGAGAATCTGACCGACTTCGATATCTACTTCTTCATCCTTCATTTCATAATTTATTGCTCCCGGTTCGCAAAATTCAGAACATATTCCGCATCCGCCTGTTTGCATTTTAATACAGGAATTTTTATCAATCACAGGTACCCTGGGAACTGCCTGAAGAGTCGGAATATTAATGGCAGATTTCGGTCCGAGGTAGAAATCCTGTAATGCTCCTCTTTCGGTTTCAAGTGATTTTATCTTGATATGACCTGTCGGACAAACATAGGCGCACGCACCGCAGGATATACAAGTTTCCGATTGTTCATTAAAAGGCAATACGACTTTTCTTTCAATTCCTATTCCCTCGAACGAAAGTACGCTTGCCTTAACGACATCCCTGCAAATATTCACGCAGTTACCGCACAGTATGCAGGCATTTTCGGACTCATCACGTTCAAGACTAACGAACCGTGGTTTAGTAACTTCGAGTCTCTCTGCCATTTCTTTGACGACCGGTACATTAGGCCAGCGGGAATACATTAATTCCATCAAAATTTTTCGAATCCATTTTACCTTATCGGAATTTGTATTAACGGTAAGTCCTTCGCGTACAGGATAATTACAAGCCGTAACAATTCTGCTTCGCTTACCTCTTATTACTTCCACACTGCAAAGCCGGCAAACTCCGTACGGTTCCAATAAATCCGAGTAACACATACTCGGTATCCAAATACCTGCTGCTTCGGCAGCCTTTAATATAGTGGTATCTTCTGCTACTTCGATTTTTTTACCGTCAATGTTTACGGTAACCATTCTTATACTCCTTTCCACAAAAGCGGATTAAAAATTTTATTCAACTTTAATTGCTTTGAAATTACAGGCATCATAACATGCGCCGCATTTATGACACTTCATCTGGTCTATGTGATGAGCCTTTTTAGTTTCTCCAAAAATTGCAAAATCCGGACAGGATTTTTTACATAAATCGCATCCGTGTCCTACGGTTGCACAAATTTCTTCATCTATTGTATAAACGTTCAGCTGCCTGCAAGCTTTTGCAGGACATTTTTTTTCACGAACGTGAGTGAGATATTCATCTTTAAAATATTTCAATGATGTAAGTACCGGGTTTGGAGCAGAACCGCCGAGAGCGCAGAGTGAAGATTCGACCACCATGTATGAAAGGTCTTCAAGCAATTCAAGATCTTCTTCAGTTCCTTTTCCAACGGAAATATTTTCGAGTATATCATACATTCTTTTTGTTCCTTCGCGGCAGGGGATACATTTTCCGCAGGATTCTTCCTGTGTAAAATTCAGAAAATATTTTGCCATATCAACTATGCAGTTATCTTCATCGGCAATAATCATTCCGCCGGAGCCCATCATCGAGCCGACTTTTGTCAGTTCATCGAAATCAACAGGCAGGTCGAGCATACTTTCGGGAATGAAGCCTCCCGATGGTCCGCCCGTTTGCACAGCTTTTATTTTTTTCCCGTCTTTTATTCCACCGCCTATGTCATAAATTATTTCACGAAGTGTAATTCCCATAGGCACTTCCACGAGACCCGTATTTACGACTTTTCCGGTGAGTGAAAATACTTTCGTACCTTTGCTGCCGCCCCACGGGTCATTTGTAACGTCACCCGTTCCGATTTGCGTAAACCATTCGGCGCCCTTCTGAATTATTTGCGGGACGTTAGCCCAGGTTTCAACGTTGTTAAGGCAGGTTGGGAAATCGAACAAACCTTTTTCAACTGTGTGAACATATTTTGCTCTTGGTTCACCGGGCATGCCTTGTATTGAAGCCATCAATGCTGTTGATTCTCCACATACGAATGCACCTGCACCGCGAATAATTCTTATATCGAATTTAAAATCAGTTCCGAAAATATTTTCACCAAGCAAACCGTATTCTTTTGCCTGAGCAATAGCCTTCAGCAGTCTTTCAAGAGCAATTGGATATTCATTCCTGATATAGACATAGCCTTGTGTGGAGCCCATTCCATAGGCACCAATCAGCATACCTTCTATTACGGCGTGAGGATCGGATTCAATTATGCTTCTATCCATGAAAGCTCCCGGGTCTCCTTCGTCTGCATTGCATATAACAAATCTAACATCTCCGGGTACTTTTTTCATGGTTTCCCATTTTATACCTGTTGGGAATCCACCGCCTCCGCGTCCTCTTAGTCCGGATTTTTTAACTTCGTTAATAACCTGGTCGGGAGTCATTTCGGTAAGAGCTTTTGCGAGTCCCGAATAACCTCCGCGAGCAATATATTCCTCAATTTTTTCAGGGTCAATCAAACCTCTGTTTCTCAGAGCGATGAGCACCTGTTTCTTGAAGAAATCTATATCACTCATCTTAGGAATAGGAGGTTCCTTTTCGCTCGGAATATACATAAACTTTTTAACGGGTCTTCCCTTGATTAAATGCTCTTCGACAAGGTACGGAATATCGCTTGATTTCAGAAGCTGGTAGAAAATCCCATCGGGTTGAACTACCATAATAGGACCGACACCGCAAAAACCATTACAGCCTGTAGTTACGACCGCTACTTCATCCTGCAACCCTTTCTTTTCAAGCTCCTTGATAAGAGTATCTTTTATTTTTATCGACTGGTTAGCCACACAACCAGTACCCGCACAAACCATCAAATAAGTTCTGTAAGCCATTATATGTTAATTATGAATTAAAAATTTTATTTTTAAAATAATCAAAAACATTTTTATAAATCCTAAGCAGTCTTTTCACTTCCTAAAGCAAGAGCATATTCTTTAACCAATTCATTTTTTAAAATATGTGAATCGAATATTTTTTTAATTTTTGCCGGAGTCATATCTATATACTTAACGGGAGCAGGTTCATTTGCCATTTCGACTGTAATCATGGGCTCCTTGCTGCACAGCCCCGCGCATCCTGAATTTGTAACAATAACATCCATGAGTTTTCTTTCTTCAATTTCCTTCATTACAGAAGATAAGATATCCCTTGCGCCTGCAGCAATTCCGCAAGTGCCCATATGCACGGTTATTTTTGCTTTACAAGTACCCAACCGGAAGTTCAATGTTCGTTTTGTATCTTCACGAATTTTTTCGAGGTCAGCGATTGTAATCTTTGGCATTTTTATTTCCTCCTTACTTCTTATATTTTTTTAAAATGTTTGGAACTTTGTTCGGTGGAAGTTTTCCGTGGAGGTCTTTCCCGATTGTCACGACGGGAGCGAGTCCACAGCAACCCAGGCATCTTACACTTTCCAAACTGAAATTTTTGTCTTCCGTCGGTTCCCCGCCCGATTTAATATTCAGTTCCCTCTCGAATTTTTCGAGGAGCTTGGTAGCACCTTGAACGTGGCATGCTGTTCCCGTACACACACTAATCGGATGTTTACCTTTTGGTCTAAGGCTGAATGCTTTGTAGAAAGTTGCCAGGTTATAAACGATGCTTAGCGGAACATTCATACTTTTTGATATGTAACCCAAAGATTCCTTAGGCAAATAGTAGTAATAATTTTGAACATCAAGCATTACTCCTATAAGTGAACTCTGGTCCTTGGGATGTTTAGCTATAAATTGATCAATTACTTCCGATACCATTTTTACTCCTTATTATAATTCTGATAATTTATGGGAAATTATATTTTTAATTCCGTTTAAAATTTTCACTTCTTTTAAACTACCTATATTTAACTGTCTTTTTAAATCTTTTGTATTAAATTCAAAAACATTTGAATTTTTTATATGCCTGTAAAATAATTCCGTTTTATCCGAAAATAGCATTAATGATATTAATGTCTCCGCCATATTCCCTAGCGGTTTTCTGTCTATATGACTGTACTTTAAGACAGCCCAGACTTTTGTTCCTTTTCCGGGTTCAGAATTTACGGTTAAACTTCCATCTGCTTCATTCGCAGATTCCAGCAAAAGCGGAATTCCAAGTCCGACATTTCTTGTTTTCCTGCTTGTAAAGAACGGGTCTGTCAATTTTGTCACTGTTTCTCTATCCATTCCTTTTCCATCATCATTTATTTCGAGTATCAGTTTATCATTTTCGACATTTTCATCAACGATAATCTCAATATTTTTTGCACCTGCATTAATACTATTTTCAGCTATGTCAAGAATATGTAAAGATAAATCATTCATTCTAAACAGAAGAATATTCTTTTATGTATTTTAAAAAACTTTCAAAATTATTTTCTTTTCCAGCAAATTTCGTGAATGCATTTCCAATTGTATTTAATGAATGCGAATCAGAACCTTTCACAAATTTATATTTATCACTATAGCCTTCATAAATGCTGACTGCTTCTTCATATTGCATATTCGGCGAAATCTCCAGTGCATCGAACTTACAATTAAACGGAATTGAACCAAGCTGACTTAATACCGAAAAACTTTGCCTGTCTATGTGTGCCGCGATTGCAATTCCATTGTTCTTATGAATCAAATCAATAATCTCTTCAATGCTCAAATCAACGGCGCTAAACAAAGACTTTCTGTAAAAGCCGTCTATTTCATCCAATTCGTTTGCAATAATTTGCTCATCAATTTCTTTTTCAAAATATGCATCAGGAAGATATTTATCAGTCGTTTCCAACATACGACCGGCATCTGTTAAATTTTCAAAGAGCGATAAAACGTGTGCTTCTTCTCTTGTTGTTATTTCCATTCCGGGATAAACCCTTAAACTTTCAAATTTTTCTGCAGCTTTAATTGCTGCTACTGCATTTGCAATTGAATTATGGTCCGTTATAAAAATCAAATTCAATCCTACTTCAAATGCCCGTTCGACAACCCTTTTAGGGGACTGAGTCAAGTCTGCACAGGGTGATAAACACGTATGTAAATGAACGTCAGCATTTATAGATTTCATTTCTTAAGTCACTCCCAAACCATAAATCATACCGCTCATTTGAAAAGCTGTTTTGTCCGTTCTAAGTATTGTAATATTCTCGCTTTTTGCTTTTTCGAGAACTTCGTCTTCGATTTTTCTATTCATCACTATGATTATTGCTGATAATTCTTTTAAACTTGCAACTGCTACTATATTCAAATGTGTCTGCATTGTTATCCAGACATAATTTTTATTTGTATTTGCTATGACATCACTCAGCAAATCGCCGGAGTAACCGCCTGAGACTTCTTTATCATTCAGGTCGGTTAAAACTTCTAATTCGAACTTTTTTATTAAATTTTGTAATGTCATTTTTTAGTTTATATTCAAAGAGCCTTTTGTTTCGTCTGGATTCCAGCTTCCGCTGGAATGACAAAGTGCTTAAAGAGCCTTGTGTTTTGTCTGGATTCCAGCGTTCGCTGGAATGACAATGCACCAAAAGAATGACAAGACTATTCACTTTGTGTTCCGAATTCAATATTACTAATTCGCTGTTTTAACATTTCGTTTTCTTTCACAATACAATCCAGCATTTTTACTTCACCGTTTACACAATCTTCTGCAAAAGTTTCGCAGGTTGGTGACCCGCACGCACCGCAATTTGTTTTTGGAAGTCCTGCAAATATTTTTTTCTTTTCCATCATTTTATGCAGTGCACTTTTTATATCGTTATTTTCTTTTTCACCGGGAATATGTTCGAATATGTTTTCGTTAATCAATTTATCATTAGTGTAATCATCTTTTTTTCCAACCGGAATTCTTGTTTCGCCAAAATGATTAATCAGGTTCAACAAATTTGTTCTGGCTATGTAAACATTTTCTACAGTCATCGGACCGCCCAGGCAGCTTTCAGGGCAAGCGTGCATTTCGACGAAATTTACATTGTTCAATTTACCTTTTTCAATTTCATCGAGAATAAAAAGAACATTATTTATGCCTGCAACCGTTATACAATTATCATTATCCATCATAAATTCGAGTCCGCCTGTTCTCGCGAAGTTAAGCCCAAAGCCGCTTATGTCAAAATATTCAATTTCATCCGCATGACTTCCTTTAATGTGATGTATAGCCGTGAACAAAGTATTATAAATTTCGGAAATCGGAATAGCGCCATCGAAACTTGATGAATAATCTTCAGACTTTTGAGCAATGAAAATCATTTTCGACGGACAGGGCGTGATATAAATCACACCAATTTCATCTTCTTGAATTTTCAACCTTGCTGAAATATCCTTTCTTGCTACACGGGCGGCAAGTTCAAACGGCGACATCACAGGTACAAGATTTTCAATCAGCTCCGGATATCTTACCTGTATCAGTTTAACACAGGTAGGGCAGAAGGAGGATATCAAAGGTTTTCTTCCTGTGTTTTCTTTAATATATTTTCCCGTCGCTTTAATAACAGAAACGCACGCCCTTGAAATATCTACTACTTCATCAAACCCGGTTTTTTTCAAAGAACTTAATATCGTTCTCGGTCTAACATTTCTATCGAACTGCGTATAAAGAGCCAGAGACGGTATTGCAACTGTAAATTCAAATTTAGAAAAATCATTAAACGTATTAGTCAGAGGTACAATCGCTCCAAGCTTGCAAACTTTAACGCATTCACCGCAGTCTATGCATTTATCTTCGAGCATTTTAGCTTTTCCGTCCCTTATTCTTATAGCCTCGACCGGACAAGCTTTCAGGCAAACCATATCTCCGTTGCATTTTGAAGGCTCGAAATAAATTGAATGACTATTTGTTTCTGAAATTCTTTCGTTCAATTTAAATGAATTTTAAAAAATAATTTTGTACCTTTTGAAACTTCTGAATTAATTTTAAAATCGTCCGAGTTCTTCAGGATATTCGGTAACCCGAGACCCGCACCAAATCCCATTTCTCTGATTTCGGGTGTTGCTGTCGAATAACCTTCCTGCATAGCCAGCTCTATATTTTCTATACCCGGTCCCTCATCTTCCAAAGTAATTATTACATCATCGAATGTAATTGTAAAATCGAGTGTCCCAAGGTCAGCATACATTATCACATTCATTTCAGCCTCATAACAGCAAATAGATACTTTATAAACGACTTCAGGTTTCACACCGAGTTCTTTAAGTATCCGTTTTATCTGAACCGATACAGAGCCTCCATTGACAAAGTCTCTACCTCTTATCTGGAATGACTGATTGTAAAGTATCTCTTCCTCCATTTTCCTCCTTTTGTTGGATTTCTTTACCTCTCATTCCATTAGAGTACAAAATTCCGCAAACCTCAAACATATGTTTGTCGGTTGTCAGGAGCGGGATGTTTTTACAATCAGCTTCTTCAATCATTTCCGCGCCGGGTTCTTTACCGGACACGAAAATAATTCCCTGCAAATCCATAATTTCAGAGACCTGTAATACCTGCTGGTTGACTAAACCCGTAATTAACAAAGAACCAATCTTGCAAGATTTCAAAACATCGCTCATCATATCAGCGGCATAAACGTAGTTAATATCCTTATCAAGCAATGTTTCACTTGTTTTGCTATTACATGACAAAATATTTATTATTTCTTTTAGCTGCATATTATTTTTTCTCACTAATTAAATTGTCACCAATTACAATCTGTCTTCTTGACGGAATTTTTGAAGCCGGGCAATGGCTCCAGCACTGACCACAGCCCGTGCATTTATCAGTATCGACGAATCTTGATTTTTTCTTTATTTTAACTTTAAAATGTCCGAGATAGCCTGAAACAGAAACAACTTCAGACCACGAAAAGAGTTTTATATTTTCCCTATGACCTACAGATACCATTTTTGGTGTTAAGATACAGGCGGAGCAATCGAGAGTCGGAAATGTTTTATCAAACATAGCCATTTTACCTCCGACGGACGGTTCTTTTTCTACAAGGAAAACATTATTACCTGAATCCGCAATTTCAAGTGCTGCCTGGATTCCTGAAATACCCGCACCAATAATAAGAGTATCAAGATTTATTTTTTCTTTACGGACTTCGAGAGGCACCTGGAATGCAACACGGCTGACAGCAGCGTTGGCGTGCGATTTAGCTTTCAATGTTGCCTGGTCTTTATTGCTGTGAACCCAAGAGCAGTGTTCCCTTATATTAGCCATCTGGAAGAGGAACCTGTTAAGACCGGCTTTTTCGCAGCAATTTTTGAATGTTAATTCGTGCATAAGCGGAGAGCATGCAGCGACGACAACTCTGTTCAGGCGATTTGATTTAATTGCATTCTTAATCAGGTCCTGTCCGGGGTCGGAGCACATAAATTTGTAATCTTTTGAAACGACTACATTCGGAAGTGTTGCAATGTAATCCCTGACGTCGGCAACATTTACGGTGGAGGAAATATTTACGCCGCAATGGCAGATAAAAAATCCAATCCTGACTTCACCGTTCGTTTTTTCTTCTTTGCTCATAAGATTTAAATTATCTTTTTAAAATCTTTTAAAATATCAAACTTATTTTACTGATGTACCAATGTTCCATTTAACTTTAAACCCGGTGTAAGATTTTTGTTAATACCCAGTTCTTTTTCCGAAAATCCAAATGCCAAGCCTAGAACCTGTGTGAAAAACAGGATCGGCAAATTGAAATTTGTTTTATACGTCTTATTAATAATGCCCTGATATGCTTCAAGATTCATCTGGCAAAGAGGGCAGGTTGTAACAATACAATTTGCCTGATTATTTACCGCTGATTCAATAATTTCTTTTGATAATTTTAGTGCTACGTCTTCATAGGTGGTCATAAGCATTCCGCCGCAGCATTTAACTTTCATCGGATAGTAAACATTTTCCGCGCCGATAGCAGAGAATAGATTATCCATCGTCATTGGTTCTTCGGTATCGTCGAAACCCCTTTCCGGTCTGACAATCTGGCAGCCGTAATAATTTGCAATTTTCAATCCTTCAAGAGGGTGTTTTACTTTCTCTTTAATTTTTTCCAATCCGATATCATTTATCAGTACATCGAGAGGATGCCTGACATTGACTGTTAAATTATAACTCAAGCCGCCTTCTTTCAGGCATTCATTAATTTTCTCGTGAAGTTCCGGAAGTTCTTTCAGGTACCTGTGAGTTTTTGAAAGAATCGTATAACATGAACTGCAGGGAGCAATCACATCCCTTTTATGTTTTTCGGNNGAAGGTTGCAATCGAGAACGCTGAAAACTTTTTTTACAGAGTCATTATAACTGCTATGTGCAGATTCCAGACTGCACCCCGGGTAATATGTATAATCCATTTTGTTTTGTAATTATTTTTTTGTTGGTTCTAAAACTATTCCTTTATCTACCGCGCCGTACCCGACTGTATCCTTCATATACTGGACTTCTTCGTGTACGTTTGGCATTTCCATTAATTCGGCTTTCTTAATTATTTTCTTAAAGCTATCAATATTTTTTATCCTCGACGGTATGTAGGCAATTCTTTTTCTTTTCGCCATTCGTAATCCGAGAGGCATAAAACTAAAGAGTTTGAACGGATTTGTTTGCATCAAAAAAGCTACGAGGAAAAGCGGCTCATGCAATCTTCCGAATCTATTCATAATATTAACGAATGTTTTTGAAAGAGAATAAACAGGAAAATGCGGAGGATAAATATTTTTTTCAATCGCGAGTCTTTTCAACGCATACATTATATCCGTAACTTTTATTAACGAGGGGCATCTTGTCTGGCACGCATAACAAGAGGCGCAGACCCATATTGTCTTGCTGTGTAAAAGAGTTTCGAGGTCACCGGCTCTGAAAAGTGCAATTACCTCCCTCGGCGAAATGTCCATCGCATAAGACACAGGGCAGGAACCCGTGCAGGTACCGCATTGAATACAAGATTTAATCTTTTCACTGTTCGGGATGGCTTCGAGTTGTCTTAAAAACGATGCTCTTAAATCTTCTTCTTTCTGCGATAACTTTCCCGGAATTTTAATATCGACAATTTTCATAATGATATTTTTTTAAAGTCTTTAATATTTTCTACAAATATTTAATCCCTACGGGATTAAGAGATTTTATTAATGAACAGACATATGGTATTAAATTTATTTTTCCCGATAAAAAGAACTAATAAAATTAAGGAAAACTAAATAATGTGTTAAATCTTTTTCTCCGTTTATTTGAACTTTTAAAATGAAGGAAATTGAAATGCTGCAAAATTTTTTCGTATTAATGAAAAAATATTTTCAGACAGATTCCATTTCTACATACAAAGAACTTAATTCATCTTCAGTTTCTATCTTATCAGAAAGTTTTAATTCGAATTTGTCCTCAATCAAATTCTTATTTTTCAATGTCTCCACAATTTTTTTAGAGCATTCGAAAATGCTGTTTTTAATTGCAGGAGACAGACTTTCTTTTATAGTAAAATTGTTAATTACTTCAACGGCAAAAATATCCGGGTCTTCGGGCATTTTTTCATTTAAAGCTTCAGCGAGTTTAATAGCCGTGATAAAATTAATATCGTGATATGAATTAAGGCGTAAGGTCGGAAGTAAATCGGAGGTTTTTAAATGATGAATAAAACCACTCTCAGTTTGACCCGTCTTAATAGAATCAATGATGATAGCATAATCGTAACCCCTCATCAAATCTATAATGCGGAATCCTCCCCATGAAGTCTCTTTGAAATCTATATTGCATAAATTTCCGAGGCGTGACTGCAGGTAACGTACAACGATAATTCCAATTGCGTCATCGTTCAACAAAGTATTACCCATCCCTAATACTAATGTTTTCAATATTTAAATAATTAGAACTTTCTGTTTCGTCGATTAAAATGGATTTATATCTGCGATATCNNTTTAAAATATATGAGCAGTTGGTGTGCATATTACAATTAAGGTCTTGCATGCATTCTTTATCTCCGCCTAATATACATTTATTTACTTTTTGAACACCGTCACATAGTTTGATAATGTCCATCAGCTTTATCCTGTTACTTTCGACAGCCATAGTGAAGCCGCCGTTTCTTCCCTTTTTAGAAGCTATCCAGTTCGTGCTGTTTGCAAGGTCGTGAAATATTTTATAGAGATATGCGTATGGTATATTAGTCTTTTCGGAAATTTCTCTGACCAGAGTATATTTCTTTTTCTGCGGGTTTGCGCTTAAGTAAGTAAGGGCTCTTATTGAATATTCACAGGACTTTGAGTACAGCATGTATGATAAAAGATAATAAGACCTTTTTGTAATATTATAAATTATGAAAATTTATTCTTAA
>PNBM01000091.1 GCA_003135995.1 Ignavibacteriota bacterium
ATAAAAAATAAAATTATGTTCGGAAATATAAAATAGTTTATAACTTTGCCTCCGGAATTCTTCAACAATAAGAGGAAAAGAAGTGTTTTAAATTTTTCAAAATTAATATCATTATTATATAATTTTTAATTCTTTACATTACATATGAATACAGAATTACTGTCAAGAATTCAGTTTGCAGTGACGGCCGGATTTCATTTTATATTTCCTCCGATTTCAATTGGACTGGCTTTTTTGCTGATATTTATCGAGCGATTCGCGTGGAAAAGAAATGACGAACAATATTTAAAGCTCGCAAAATTTTTCGGTAAACTTCTCGGGATAAATTTTGCAGTCGGAGTTGCTACCGGAATCGTCATGGTTTTTCAGTTCGGTACAAACTGGTCGAAATATTCCACCTTCGTAGGCGATATATTCGGTGCCCCTCTTGCCGCTGAGGCAATATTCGCATTTTTCCTTGAATCAACATTCCTTGGAATTTATCTTTTTGCAAGAAACAGAATTTCAAAAGGCTGGCACTTCTTTTCCATTTGCATGGTTGCTCTTGGCTCCCTTATTTCCGCATTCTGGATTATAGTTGCAAATTCCTGGCAGCAAACTCCTGCCGGATTTATTTATAATGCTGCTATGGACAGGGTGGAGATTTCGAATTTTTTTGATGCTGTATTTAATCCGTCCACACTCGTTAGATTTTTTCATACCGTTGACGGGGCTTTTATTACGGGAGCGTTCTTTATAGTCGGTGTATGTGCTTACCTGATAATTAAGAAAAGAGAAACAGAAATTGCATTCAAAGGAATTAAGATTGGAATTATTTCGGGTTTGATTTTTTCTTTGTTACAGGTATTTCCGTTTGGTCACGAGTCTGCAAGAGTAATGTATAAAACACAACCGGAAAAATTCGCTGCAATCATGGGATTGTATAATTCACAAACCGATGCCCCTATAATGGTTTTTGCTTATCCCGCTAATGAAGGTGAGCAGCCGGTGCTGAAAGCTCCGATTGAAATTCCGAAACTTCTGAGCTATTTGGTATTTTTTCCGGGGGATCCTCAGGCTTTCAGAGGTCTGAATACATTTTCTAAAAAAGATATTCCGCCTCTCTGGATGACATTTGTATCTTATCATAATATGGTTTTGCTTGGAGTAATTTTTATTTTATTAATGATATGGGGAGCAATACAAATGAAGAGAAAAAAACTTCTCGTTGCAAGAAAATTTTTAAAAATATTAGTATGGGCAATACCATTTCCTGTTTTCGCCTGCGAGCTTGGCTGGATGGCGGCAGAGGTGGGAAGACAGCCATGGATAGTGTACCAACTGCTTAGAACTCACGAGGCATACTCACCGACCGTTTCATCAGGAGAAGTATGGTTTTCATTTATATTGTTTACACTAATTTATCTGTTTATCGGTATTCTTTTTGTTTATTTGCTTGCGAAAGAAATTAAAAAAGGTACTGAAACATCTATTATTCCGGAAGGAAAGGAGGTTGAATTATTATGACTCTCAATATTATCTGGTTTCTCCTCGTTACAATATTAATAATCGTTTATGCAGTGCTCGATGGATTTGACCTCGGAGTCGGCGTTCTTTCATTATTTTCAAAAGATGAAAATGAAAGAAGAATACATTTGAATNNTTTGAATTCTATCGGTCCCGTTTGGGATGGAAATGAGGTTTGGCTCCTTGCCGGCGGGGGTTCAATCTTCGCTGCTTTCCCGGTAGTTTATGCAACGGTCTTCAGCGGGTTTTACATCGCATTTTATTTACTTCTTGCTGCACTTGTTTTCAGGGCAATTTCATTTGAATTCAGGGGTAAAATAATCTCGCCGCTCTGGAAAAAAATCTGGGACTGGGCATTCGGGCTTGGAAGCCTCCTGCCGGCGTTGCTTTACGGTGTTGCTTTTGGGAATATCCTGCAGGGAATACCTATTGATGCATCAAAAAGATTCACGGGAAATTTTCTTTCACTGCTGAACCCATATTCAATTTTGATTGGAATTTTATCCCTCGTGATGTTAACTATGCACGGGGCAATATATCTGACGCATAAAACCGAAGGTGAGTTTCAGGAAAGGAATATTATTAATGCAAAGAATTCCTGGTTAGCTTTTTTGATTCTTTACATTTTGGCAACAGTAACAACGATTTTTGTTGCCCCGTTCTCATTCGATAAACTTTTAATGAATGTCATCTGGTGGATACTATTGGTTTTATTCTTAGTGAGTGTGGTTTCGGTGAGGATATTTTTAAGTAAAAATAATTTTAAACTTTCATTTATTTTTTCATCTTTAACAATTGCGGCTGTTATAGGATTAGCAGCGGTCGGACTTTTTCCAAACCTTGTTCCTTCAACAATTTTCCCGGATTATAGTTTATCGATTTTTAATGCTGCTTCCTCAGAACGGACACTTATGACAATGCTTATAATTGCCCTGATAGGTATGCCGTTTGTAGCCGTATATACAATTATTATGTACAGGATTTTCAAAGGAAAACCTGTAATTACAGATGAAAGTTATTAAGATTAAAATTCAGAACTTAGAATATTGCTTAAAAAAGCCGAAAGATATTTCTTTCGGCTTTAACTAAAATTATAACTGATTTTTATTTCAATCTTTGTCCCGATATATTCATAGTATATTTTTATTTTTTTCTATATTATAGTAAATCTAAATTAAAAATTAATTTTATGAAAAAATTAATCTTCCTATTGTTTTTGTTTTTCATTTTATCGTTTAATTCCAAAATTTATTCTCAGCCCGGAGTCTGGCAAACCGTTCAGTCTAGCCTGAGTGTAAGTTTGATGGATAGTTATTTTCTTAACAACGGTTTAAATGGCTGGGCAGTTGGAGGAACCGGCTCCGGAAGTCAATATGTTTCTACCGTATGTTTCACTACAAACGGAGGAACCAGCTGGACATCTGTTCCGTTTTCAGTCAATTCAAATATAACGGGAATTTGTTTTGCAAATGCTTTTACCGGTTGGGCAGTTGGTTCGAACGGAGTTATAGTTTATTCGGGCGATGGAGGTACAAACTGGTCCCAACAAACATCTCCCACAACAAGATTACTTGCAAAAGTTTGGTTTATAAATGCCCAAACGGGTTGGGCTTGCGGAGGATGGCAGGATGGTACTACCTATCTTGTTATTAAAACAACAAACGGAGGACAGTCATGGACTGACCAGAGCTTCAGCTCGGGAGCTTATTCATGCGAATCAATATTTTTTATCAACGACCAGACGGGTTGGATAGGAGGACGCGATAATACATTAGCACCCCACATACAAAAAACAACAGACGGCGGAAACACATGGGCAAGACAAACTGTACCTTCGACAGGTTCTAACGTTGGTATTGAAAGTATTAAATTTGCTACATTAAATAAAGGATGGGCAGCTTCAACAAGCATCAATAATAATGGTCCTATTTTTTATACGTCAGATGGCGGAAGCAACTGGACAGTACAATATTCAACAAATATGCATTATCATATGCTTGATGTACGGGATTCGATGTCGGTTGCATGTGTCGGAGTAAGAGTACTAAATCCTGCCGAACAGGTTTTTGTAACTACCAATGGCGGAGTTAACTGGACACCAAATACACCACCTATCGATGGTTACACATATGCAATAAGTTACAGAGGAAATAATGTATGGATAGGTTCAAGTAATACGCAGATTTTAAGAAGTTCAAATAACGGAGCAACGTGGGTAACACAATTTATTGCACCACGCTGGCGTTCGGTCGTCTGGAGCAACTCAACTACGGGCTGGATAACCGCAGGTACAAGTGTTGGAACAGATGGAGTTTCACTCAAAACGACTAACGGAGGGCAGACATGGCTAAATGATCCTCTGTCTCCCGGCGGCTCACAGGCTTTCTTTGTAAATGCAAATTACGGATGGATGCTTTTTGAAGGAAATAGTTCTTCCATTTATAGAACATCGAACGGCGGAACAAGCTGGATACAAACTTATATCCCGGGCGGCGGTGCGTGGATAGGAAGAATGACATTTGCCTCTCAAAATACAGGATGGGCTTATGGTTCCATCGGAAAAATTGTTTATACAACAAACTCGGGAGTCAGCTGGACTGCACAAAACGTCGGCTCAACAAATTATATCGAAGCATTATTTTGTGTAAACGAAAATGAAGCATGGGCCGGTGGAGGTTATGGCGGCGGAAGCGGTTTTATTTCTCATACAACAAATAGCGGGCAAACCTGGACTTTACAAACTCCCGCATCGAATGCACAGATAAGCGATTTTTGTTTTTTAAATAACACATCAGGATGGGCTTTATGCTATGGGGGTACCACTCAAAAAACTACGGATGGAGGACAAACCTGGACAGGTTTGGGTTCGATTCCGAATTTTTATTCGATGCGAATCTTAATGCTCGATTCCCTGAGAGGATGGATTGCGGCATACAATTCCGGCAGTTCGACTGATGGAAAAGGATATATTTATAGAACAACAAACGGAGGAAACTCCTGGGTTCAGGAATGGATAACACCGATTGTTGGAACAGACCTTCAGGATTTGAGTAACCAAAACAATATGACACTTTGGTGCGTCGGAAATAATGGTCAAATCACGAAGTACGATGTTCCGACAGGAATTTCTAAGAATACTGAGGTCGTAAAAGATTTTAATCTTTCCCAAAATTACCCGAATCCTTTTAATCCAACTACAAATATCAAATACCAAATAACAAATAACAAATTAGTTACTTTAAAAATATTTGATATACTTGGAAAAGAAGTTGAGACACTCGTAAATGAAAAACAAAATGCCGGAACATACGAAGTTACATTTAATGCATCGCAATATTCCAGCGGAATATATTTTTATAAATTAACAACCGATAATTTCAGTGATACGAAAAAAATGCTTATGATTAAATAGCGATAGTTATTTAATCATAAGCCCGATAGCGAAGCGTATCGGGGGCTTTATTGAAATAATATTTTTAGTTAATTTAGATATTATTTTTCTATTTAAAAACCCACGTTTCATCGTGTGTTTTCCTTATATATATATATCCATTCTTTATTATAGATTATATTAAATGAAACAACAAATAAATACAAGATTTTTAATAAGAGGACTCGAATCACCGAACCCACGGATTACAATATTGCAAACCATTTTCTGTTTTAAATTAATTCAAATTTTACTAATTTACCCCCCTCATCCGTAGCTCAGTTGGTAGAGCAGCTGACTCTTAATAAGTTCAGAAACCCTGAGAATAGCTATGCAAGCTGTTTTCGGGGTTTTCCCTTTCCCTATGTTACCCCAAATTACCCAAAATCGCAGACGAATTTACGGTGATTGACATTAACAAATCGAAAAGAGTTTCAGAAAAAAATGATAATAAAAAAACTTCGCTTAATTATTATCAATCAATATTAAATTAAAATATATTAAACTTTAAATTTTAAGGAAGGAATATTTATGTACAAAACAAATAATTCCAATAACTTTGAAGAACTTCGATTACTTTCTATCAACGAAGCAAGAAAAATTTTAGGAATCAGACATGAATCTTTAAAAGATTTTATATATAAAGGTATGATTGGAACGATTAATATTGGTAACAAAAAGCGAATTCCAACTGAAAGCCTAAAAAAGTTTGTTATGGAAAATACTGAGAAATTTGAACCAGGTGACAAAAATAGATTAGAAAGAGATATTATGGAGATTATTAGAAAAAAATAAGAATTAAAAAGATTAATATTCATTTATCATTCCATTAGTTCTTAAATATTCAAAACCCCGGAAACACTTTTCATAAAGTATCTGGGGTTTTATTAAATAATAATTTTTATTTAAA
>PNBM01000335.1 GCA_003135995.1 Ignavibacteriota bacterium
ATTCATAATTCAGCATTCATAATTCATAATTCATAATTCAGAATTCATAATTCAGAATTCATAATTCAGAATTCAGAATTCAGAATTCAGAATTAAAAAAAATACCCTGGTATTACGAAATGCAATTTTTAGGTTTTAATTACAGGATAACTGATTTTCAATGTGCACTCGGAATTTCACAGATTAAAAAATTGGATAGATTTGTAAAGAGGAGAAAAGAAATAGCAGAATATTATAATAAAGCTTTTGATAACAATGAGAATTTTATTTTGCCGACAGTTAATAAGAATTCAGGACATGCATATCATTTATATCCCTTACAAATTAAATTCGAAAATTTAAAATTTGGAAAAAAAGAATTATTTGAAAAACTTTCATCATCGGGTATTAAATGCCAGGTGCATTACATTCCCGTTCATCTTCAACCTTATTATAAGAATAATTTCGGATTTAAGCCAGGAGATTTTCCAATATCAGAAAAATTTTACGAAAGACAAATTTCTATACCAATGTATCCTTCTTTAGATGAAACAGATTTAAATTATATAAGCAGTAAAATAATTGATACCTTAAAATGAAGTTCCTTTTCAGAACAGATGCATCATTCGAAATTGGAGCAGGTCATTTTATGAGATGTTTTGCATTAAGTCAAAGGCTCAAAGAAGATAATAACGATATAATATTCTTAACAAACACTCAAAACCCCGATCTATTAGCCAGGATTGATAAAGAAAATATTAAGCTGGAAAAAAGTATCGTCTATGAGGAATTATTATTAGATGCAAAGAATACTGTTAAGGTTGCTCAAAAATATAATACAGACTGGATAATAACGGACGGTTATAAGTTCGAAACGAATTATCAAAGGCAAATTAAAAAATCAGGATTTAAGTTGATGTGCATAGATGATGTTGCCGCCTGTCATTATGTTAGTGACATTATATTAAATCAAAATTTAAATGCGAATAGAGTTTTTAAATATTCCTGCGAAAAGTATACAAAATTATTACTCGGTCTGAAATTTGTACTTCTGCGAAGGGAATATAGAAATATGAAAAATTATAATAAAGTAATTCATGATAAATGCAATAATTTACTAATAACAATTGGTGGAAATAATATGCAGGAATATATCAAGAAGTTATTGGATTCGATATATTTATTGAATATGAATTTAAATATTAAAATACTTGCTGGCTCTAAAAGCGAATTCAAATATGACTTGAACGAATTTAAAAATCACAAACATAGTATTGAATTAATTGCTGTAGTTGATAATATTATTCCGTTCATAAAGTGGTGTGATCTGGCTATAACAGCTTCCGGCAGCACAGTCTGGGAATTAATGAGCTTGCAAACACCAATGATAACTATAGTTTTAGCGAAGAACCAGGAAGAGATTGCCAATCAAATTGCGATGGAAAAAGCTGGAATTAATTTATCTTATATTAAAGATACAGACAAAAATGTCATCGCAGAAAAAATAGAAAGCATAATAATCTCTTCCGAAATAAGGAAAAATATGGCAAAAAATTGCAAACGCCTGATACCTTCAATTGAAAACAATTGTGATTATTTCCTCCAATGAAAATATTATTTTTATCAAATAACGATATATCGAAATCTCTTTTTAACAGGATAAAAAATCAAAATTCGGATATTGATATCCTTGCAGAAAAAATTACAAATGAAGATATTCAAAGAATATCTCCGGACCTGATTATCAGCTATAATTACAGGCATATTATAAAAAAAGAAGTTTTAGACTTAATGACCGGAAAAATAATAAACCTGCACATATCTTTATTACCCTGGAACAGAGGAGCAAATCCGAATTTCTGGAGTTTTGTTGAGGATTCACCCAAAGGAGTAACCATTCATTTTATCAATGAAGCAATTGACCGGGGTGATATTTTATTTCAAAAAGAGGTAAAATTTAATGAAGAAATCGAAACTCTAAATTCTACTTATCAAAAGCTTAATTCTATGATTCAGCATTTATTCATAGAAAACTGGAATAAAATAAAAGAGTTAAATTTCAATCCTGCGAAACAAACCGGCACAGGAACTTACCATACAATTAAAGATTTTGAAAAAATAAATTATATTATAGAACCGGAAGGCTGGAATATTAAAATTTCCGAATTAAGAAAACGGTATTATAATATGATTCAAAAACATGATTAATATTCCCGGAATTTTTAAAAACAGGAATTCACATTGTTTCATTGTTGCAGAATTATCTGCCAATCACAATCAGGATTATAATCTCGCCATTGAATCTATAAAGGCAGCGGTGAAAGCGGGCGCAGATGCGGTAAAAATACAGACTTATACAGCTGATACTATTACTATAGACTGTAACAATAAATATTTTAAAATTAAACAGGGAACACTTTGGGATGGAAAGACGCTCTATGAACTTTATAAGGAAGCTTATACTCCCTGGGAATGGCAGTTCGACTTAAAAAAAGTTACTGAAGAATCAGGACTTATATTCTTTTCAACTCCATTTGATAAATCTGCGGTCGATTTTTTAGAAGATTTAAATGTTCCAATTTATAAAATTGCTTCATTTGAAATATCAGATATACCATTGATAAAATATATTGCTTCAAAAGGAAAGCCTGTTATTATCTCGACAGGAATTGCTGAATTAAAAGATATAGAAGATGCAGTAAATGCCTGCAGAGAAGCCGGCAATAATGATATAGCTCTTTTAAAATGTACATCAGCATATCCGGCACCAATAGAAGAAGCTAATTTGAAAACGATTCCTGATTTAGCGGAACGATTCGGAGTAATAGCGGGATTATCTGACCATACTTTAGGAAGCTCATCAGCAATAGCTGCAGTTGGCCTTGGTGCTAAGATTATTGAAAAACATTTTATTCTTGACAGGAAATTGGGCGGACCAGATTCGTCATTTTCAATGGAGCCGCATGAATTTGCAGATATGGTCAAATCAATCAGGGAGGTTGAAAAAGCTGTCGGGGAAATAAAATACGATTTATCCGAAAAAGTAAAAAATAACAGGATATTTGCACGTTCATTATTTGTTGTAAATGATATTAAAGCAGGGGAAATTTTCACAAGTGAGAATATCAGGTCGATTCGTCCGGGATATGGTTTGCATCCTAAATATATTTATGAAATAATCGGGAAAAGAGCAAAAAAAGACATTAAAAAAGGAACTCCTTTAAATTGGGAATTAATTTGTTATGATTGATTATCAATATTTAATATTAGAAATAGCTAACACTCACGGTGGTGAAAAAAAATACCTATTCAGATTAATAGATAAATTTTCTAAATTAGATTATAGAAATATAGGTATCAAATTTCAGATCTTTAAGTATGACAAAATATCTTTAAGAGATTATTCCTGGTATAATGATTACAAAAAATTATTTTTTAATATAAAGGAATGGGATGAGATTATTAATTATGCATCAATCAAATTTAATGAAATTTGGATTGATATATTTGATTTATATGGTCTGAATTATTTTCGGAATAATGCAGATAATTTTGTTGGTGTTAAACTTCAAGCTTCAGTTTTACAGAACTATGAAGTATTAAATGAACTATTAAAAATTAAATTGGAGAATAAAAAACTAATTTTAAATATTTCCGGATACGAAATTACAGAAATTGAAACTTTTATTAGAGAATTTGAAAAATTAAAACCTGAAGAAATGATTCTGCAAATTGGATATCAAAATTATCCATCGGAAGTTAAAGATACCCAATTAAATAAAATAAAAATTATTAAAAGTGCATTTCCTGAATGTAAAATTAGTTTTGCAGACCATCTGCAGGGTGAATCCGAAGAATCTATATTAATTCCTTCTATTGTATCGGCTTTAAAAGTTGATTATATTGAAAAACATATTTGTATAGACAGGAATAAAACAAAATATGATGCTTTTTCTTCACTCCATTTTGAGGAATTAAGTAAATTAGTTAATAATTTCAAAAGCATTGGAACAGCAAATGCAAATAAGTTTATTACGGATAATGAAAGAAATTACCTTAAAAAATCAGTACAAAAGGTAGTCTTAAAAACCGATAAAATTAATGGGAGCCTGATTTCTACCGATGAACTAACATTCTTAAGAACTGACAAAGATGGTATTAATTTAAATGAATTAAAATATTTGCAGAATAACAGAATGATTCTTAATAAGAATAAATTGAAACACGAAACTGTTTGTGAAAATGACTTCGGAAAAACTAATATTGGCGTTATCGTTGCCGGCCGAATGAAATCTAAAAGGCTAAAGAACAAAGCAATAATGGAAATTAACGGGATTCCATCCGTTGAGCTTTGCCTTCAAAGTTGTTTAAAGATTCAAAGTGCAAATATTGTAATTCTGGCAACATCAAATTTAAGAGACGATTCAATATTGAGAAATTATACTTTAAATGGTAAAGTTAAATTTTGGCAAGGTCATCCCGATGATGTAATAGCAAGATATATCGGAGCCTGTGAAAAGTATAATATAGATGTTGTAATCAGAGTTACTGCAGACTGTCCTTTTATTTCAAACGAGATTGCTGAAATCTTAATTAAATCTCATTTTGAAAACGGAGCTGATTATACTGCAGCTAAAGAATTTTCTGTCGGGACTTCAACTGAAATTATTAACACAGAAGCTTTAAAAAGGGTCATTAAATACAAAAAAGATGCGAAATATTCTGAATATATGACCTGGTATTACCAAAATAATAAGGATGTATTTAAGGTAAACTTAGTTGACTTACCAAAAGATTTAATTAGAGATTACAGATTAACATTGGATTACGAAAAAGATTTATTTATGTTTAATAGCTTAATAGACAAGTTAAAAAAGGAAAATATGGATATAAATTTGGTAAATATATTTAAAGTTTTAGATGGGAACCCTGAAATACCAAAAATTAATAATTATATTAAGCTTAAATATAAAACTAATAAATCTTTGATAGAGACGCTAAATAAGGAAACAAGGATAAAAATGTAAAAGTAGATGTTATTACAAACTAACTCTAATGGTTTTTTCATAATATATTATTTAATTTATACTATATACTAATTTTGAAAATTAGTGATTGCAAAATAAATGACCTGCCGAAAATTCAGGATAGACGTGGCAATCTGTCATTCCTTGAAAGCAAAAATCATATTCCATTTGAAATAAAAAGGGTTTATTGGATATATGATGTACCAGGAGGACAGAAAAGAGGCGGTCATGCATATAAAACTTTAAACGAATTTATTATCGCTTTATCCGGAAGCTTTGACGTGATTCTGGATGATGGAAAAAATAAGAAGAAGTTTTCTTTGAACAGATCTTATTATGGATTATATATACCAAAAATGATATGGAGACACATTGAAAATTTTTCTACAAATTCATTATGCCTGATACTGGCTTCAGATAAATATAGCGAAAAAGATTATTTGAGAAATTATAATCTGTTTTTAAAATCCGTTGGATAGTAAAAAAACTACAATATATGATTGCACATTGCTTCATTTTCCGAAGATAAAAAACAGGGCCGGAAATTTGACCCCTTTGCATAGTGAAGTTGATATACCTTTTAAACTCAAAAGGATTTTCTATTTATATGATATTCCCGGGGGAGAAGACAGAGGGGCGCATTCACACAAAAAATGCCATCAGTTAATAGTTGCAGCAAGTGGCAGTTTTAATGTTTATCTCGATGATGGCAATAATAATAAAACTGTTTCATTAAATAGACCTTATATGGGCATACATATACCACCTGGAATTTGGGCGGCAGAACAAAGTTTTTCTTCTGGTTCGATTTGCTTGGTTTTGACATCCGAGAAATTTGAGGAAACTGATTATATTAGGAAGTATAAGGATTTTTTAAAGTTTAAAAGAATATGAAAATTCACCCTTCATCAGTCGTTAAATCAGTTAATATTGGGAAAGATACACAAATTTGGCAATTTTGTGTTATTCTTGACGATGCTATAATTGGAAATAATTGTAATATTAATTGTAACGTTTTTATTGAAAATGATGTAATCATCGGAAATAATGTTACTATAAAATCCGGGGTTCAGGTTTGGGATGGTTTAAGAATATCTGATAATGTATTTATTGGTCCAAATGTAACTTTTACAAATGATATAATTCCGCGTTCAAAAATTTATCCTAAGAAATTCAAACAAACTATCGTTGATGAGTGGGCTTCAATTGGTGCGAATTCAACTATTATTGCAGGAAATAAAATCGGAAAATATTCATTGATTGGAGCAGGTTCTGTTATTACTAAAAATGTACCACCTTATACTGTTTGGTATGGGAATCCAGCTAAATTAAAAGGATATATTACACAAGATAATTTAATTTTAGATTTAGGACTAAGGGATTTAAATGGAAATAATTATAAAATTATAAAAGATGAACCAATCAGAATAACTAATGATTAAATTTCTTGATTTAAAAGAAATAAACGGCAGATATCAAAAAGAAATTAATGATGCAGTCAAGCGGGTCGCAGAATCGGGTTGGTATTTGTTGGGAGAAGAAGTAAGGGAGTTTGAAAAGGAATTTGCAGAATATATTGATGTAAAGAATTGTATAGGTGTAGGTAATGGATTGGATGCATTAAAAATAATTTTAAGAGGCTATATCGAAATGGGAGTAATGGAGGAGGGTGATGAGATTATTGCACCGGCAAATACATATATTGCAAGTTTACTTGCCATTACCGACAACAGATTAAAAGCTGTATTGGTTGAACCGGATATAAATACATATAATATTGATTCATCACTTATTGAAGTTAAGATTACCGAGAAGACAAAAGGAATAATGATCGTTCATTTATACGGAAGGAATGCATTTACAGATAAAATTAGAGAAATTTGCAGAAAATATAATTTAAAATTAATTGAAGATTGTGCACAGGCACATGGAGCTTGTTACAAAGATAAAAGAGACGGTTCATTAGGAGATGCTTCCGGATTTAGTTTTTATCCCGGGAAGAATCTTGGTTCATTAGGTGATGCAGGAGCAATATGTACTGATGATAATGAACTTGCCGATATATGCAGAACTTTGGGAAATTACGGTTCGAAAAAAAAATATGAAAATATTTTCCGGGGATATAATTCAAGATTGGATGAAATTCAAGCGGCGGTATTAAGAGTTAAATTAAAATATCTTGATGAGGATAATGAATCAAGAAGAGAGATAAGTAAATATTATCGGGAGAATATATTTAACCCAGGTATAATTTTACCGGGATGCTTTGATGATAAATCGCACGTTTGGCATTTATTTGTTGTAAGGTGTGAAGAAAGAAACAAATTACAAAGGCATTTATCTGACAATGGAATACAAACAATAATACATTATCCAATCCCGCCACATAAGCAAAATGCTTATAAAGAATGGAATATTTTATCTTTTCCAATAACAGAATTGATCCATAATACAATCTTAAGTATACCTTCTTATTTACTGAATCAAGGATCAACTGATAAAATTGTAAGTTTATTAAATAAATTCGAATTAAATGAAATGTAAAGTATGTTCTTCAGAAACAATTACTTACAATTTAGGTAAATCACCATTAGCAGGTTATATTTGTGATTATTTAGATGAGAGCTTGATGCAACCAAAATTCCAGTTAGAATTATTATTTTGTAAAGAATGTAGATTACTTTATTACAAAGAAATAAAAGAAGCAGATATATATTTAAATAAACTTTATTCAAATCATTTATCTACATTTCATCGAGACTCTGAATTTGAAAGTTATCTTAATAGTTTTGTAGAAAAAGTATGTGAAAGAAAAAATATTAATTCTATTCATAATATTTTAGAAATTGGTTGTAACGATGGTTATATTCTTAATTTATTCCGGAACAAAAAGCCTGACATAAATTTATATGGAGTTGAACCATCATTACAATTTGAAAACATTTGGTCTGAAAGATGCATTAACATTTATAATGATTATTTTAATACCTCTGCATCGGATTATTTTAAGAATTTAAAATTTGATGTGATTTATTTCAGGCATGTATTTGAGCACATTTTTGATCCCCTTCGCTTTTTTAAGAATATTGTAAAATTAAGTGATGCAAATACATTAATTGTAATTGAAGTCCCATATTTGAAATCTATTATTAATAATAAGAGAATAGATAATTTAGGTTATTCGCACTCAAATTATTTTACAATAACAGCAATTAATAGTATAATTAATATATGTGGATTTGATATTATAGATTATGAAGAAGTAAATACTGATGGTGCNNAAAATCCTAATGATAACATCTCAGCCGAGGCTATTAGTGGTTTTATAGGGCATATCAATATCCTAAAAAAAAGATATACAGATGCTTTATGTAGATTTTCAAAAGATGAATTAGTTGGGTATGGTGCTGGTGCAAAAGGACAGCATCTAATACATATTTTGGGTTTAGAAGATATTATTGATAAAGTATTTGATGATACTCCGGAATATAATAATAAGTTCATTCCCGGAACAAAAATTCAAATATTTAGACCGTTAAAATCTTCTTGGGATAAGATCAGAACAGTCATAAACTTAGTACCAACACATCATAAAGTCATTAAACAAAAAATTCCTTCAAATATCGAATTTATAGATTTTATTAACGAATAATTTATTGTAATGAATAAGCTAATCGTAGTAATTCCTTGTTATTATAATGAGGAAAGTATTATTGAGTTAATGGATGATTTGAATCTATGTGAAGCAAATTATTTAAAAATTAATGATGACAAAATTGAATACATATTTGTTGACGATGGCTCTGGAGATAGAACCTTCGAAAAACTAATGTCTATTAAAGAACAAAATCAAGAAAAAGTAAAAGTCATCAAATTAACGGGTAATTTTGGATCAATTAATGCAATTATGGCAGGAATATCTAACGGAACTGGCGATTGCTATGTCACATTATCCGCTGATTTACAAGAACCAGCAAATTTAATATTTGAGATGTTTAAGGTCTGGAAAAAAGGAATTAAATTAGTTATTGCAAAACGGAGAAGCAGGAAAGATTCTTTATTTACTATTATTTATTCAAAAATATTTCATTTTTTACTCCGGACATTCGCTATGAAAGAAGCACCAAAAGGTGGATTTGATTTAGTTCTTTTTGACAAAAAAATTCGAGATTTTTTAGTAAATATTGATGAAAAAAATACAAACATTTTCTATTCAATTTTTTTATTTAAATATCCATATGAAACGATTGAATATGATAGAAAACCCAGAAAATATGGAAAATCTAAATGGATTTTTAGTAAGAAGGTGAAATTGCTGATTGACTCATTTGTTTCGTTTTCGTTTTTCCCTATACGGCTTATCAGTGGTATGGGTTTGTTTCTTGGAATAATTGCTTTTTTATACGGATTATTTATTATATCTGCAAGAATTTTTAATCTTATTCATTTACAGGGATGGGCGGCAATAATGGTTGTGCTTTTATTTGTATCTTCATTTCAAATGATAGCAATCGGTATTTTAGGTGAATATATTTGGAGATCGTTAGATGCGTCAAGAAATAGACCTATATATATAATTGATGAAATTTATTAGTTATAAAATGTTCAATAATAATTATATAATTGAATATACTTAAAGAAAGAAATACTGTCTTAATTGAGAAATCAAAATTGTATATTTACATATTTTGGATATCAATTATAATCTTTTCTTTCAGTTCACAATTCTATGAGTTTGTCGGATTATTTACCGATCAGAATACCTATCGTTCATGGGCGATTGAATGGCATCTAAATGGAATTGATGTCAATGTTGATAAAAATCCGCACTTAATTAATGAAACTCCTAGTGAACNNTAGTGAACCATATCAGGTAACGCTTAATAGACAGAAAGCATCACTTTTAATGATATATCCCATTACATTTTTTTATAATATATTTGGGATAAATTATTTTTCTTCCTGTCTTTATTTAAATCTTTGTACATTATTTACATTTATTCTAATATTTTTTATTTCTAAAATTTTATTTGGAGAAAAAGTAGGATTTTATTGCGTTTTCGTATATGCTTTATTACCTTTAACATCTGTTTGGCTGAATATTGTATTAGTCCCGGATAGTATTTCAAATTTTTACTTGTTATTTCCTATATTTNNCATAAATTATATAAATTAAACTTTTTATTAATTATTGTTGCCGCCTTCATTTCAGTTGTTTCAACATTAGCAAGACAATGGTTGCCATTAAGCAGCTTAATATTATTGACAATAATTTTATCATTGAATAAGAAAGAGAGAATTAAAAATCTATATTTTCTTTTAATAGGATTTATTCTTGGTATAATCACATTGATGCTTCTTGGTAAGTTATTAATGAACAACTATTTATATTATGCGGAATTATATTATAAATATACTGTAGTATTTAGAAATGAGTATCAAGTAATATCATTCTATTCTGATCCGTTAGTAACTTTTCGATCCTGGTTTTATCCGGCATTAACATCATTTTTAATGTATGTCTTCATATTTTCTGTCTTAATTCTAATTATTTATCGAAAAGAAATAAATATTAAATTACTATTTATATCTTTGCTTATTTTCTGTAGTTTTTTTGGAATATTTTTCCCGATTATGTTTACGGGAATAGAATATCATACTCCTTATTCTACCACTTGTTTCCCTTTCTTTTGTATTACTGTAGGATTAGCTTTTGACAAAGTATTTTCCGGAAATAAATCGTTATTTAAATATTTCATTATTATTAGCACTTCCATAATTCTCATCAATTTATTATTACCTTTTTTACTGCAAAATTTCGTAGGTAATAATAGTTTTGTTGATATCATTTTCTTTAAATTGTGTTACAGTGTTTTTGATGTCTTTAAAAAATTACATATATATACGGCAATTATTGTTCTCTCAATATTAGCAATTATTTTATTATCGATTAAATATTTTAACTTTATAAATCAAAAAATAGTAAAAATATTTTATTTCTTATTATTAATATTCTTTTGTTTCACTTCAGTGTTCATTTCATCTTATCAAATTGAAAAAGAGTATCAGAGAGAAAAAGATTATAAAAGTGTCGCAAAATTTGTATATTCTTTAGATAATTCTGTTAAACCAAAATTCTATTTAATTACAGAGATATCTGATTCGAAATATTTTTATGCGGCTACTACTGCAAGCTTAACAATCCCTTTTTTGTATTTTATGGAAAATAAACTGAATATAAATAATATTAAGGACATTGAAATGTTTTATTTACTAACAAATGAAAACATTAATGAACTGGATAAGGGATATTTTGCAATCGATAACAGATACATCGATAATTTTATTGAGAGTTCAAATTATTATAGAGTGAAATATAATATTTTATTAAAATTAAAATATATATCATTAATTAAAGTTACTAAAGCTTAATACTAATTAATAAATGATTAAATTTAAAATCNNACTGGATAATATTGAAAGCGCTTTAAAAGATTCCAGATGCCGGGTGTTTGAAATAGGGGGTGATATCCTCCAAACCGATATTCTCAATGCAGCGATGAAAGAATCTGATATGGTCATTCATCTTGCAGCTTTATGGCTTTTACAATGTTACGAATTTCCTAATGCTG
>PNBM01000033.1 GCA_003135995.1 Ignavibacteriota bacterium
CCCAATCCCCTGATTGGGAATGAGCTTTTCACTTTTTAAATTTGAACATATTAATGTAAAATTTTCTTCTCGTTCCCACACTCCTGCGTAAGAACGCATCAATATTTACCGATTCATAATCTTACAACTAATTTCCTTGACATAGAATTTTATTTCCGTTATTTTTGTTAACTAAATGGTTAATCTTATTAGTTAAATTAAATAATCAAACTATATGGATAATTCAGATGTGTCAGATGACCGGAATGCCGAGAAGCGGATACTCGAATCTGCCCGGCATATATTTCACATCAAAGGCTTCGAGGGAACAAAGATGCAGGAAATTGCCGATGACGCCCGTATTAATAAGGCTATGCTTCACTATTATTACAGGAGCAAAGATAAGCTCTTCGANNGCAATGGATTTTTTCCCGAAGGTTTTGCAATTGATTGATAACGATTTACCGGTTTTCGAAAAAATCAAAAATTTTGTTCACGGGTATATAGATGTTGTTCTCACAAATCCCTGCATCCCGGGATTTATTATTTCAGAGCTTAACCAAAACCCTGAACGTTTGAAAAAATTTTTTTCAAAAAAACAAATCCGACCGCCTGATAAATTCGTTAATCAGATTATAAAGGCAGCAAGGGATAAAAAGATTGTANNTGCAGTTAATGCTGAATATTATTTCCCTGTGCTTATTCCCTATCGTTGCAAGACCTGTAATAGAAACTATTTTTAATATTCCCGACAATAAATATCTCCGGTTTATGGAAGTTCGTAAAAAAGAAGTTACAAAGTTTATTATAAATTCAATAAAGGTAAAATAAAAATGAATTTAATAATTTTATTTTTAATGTTTTTTACGCATCCTCAGGATACTTTAAAGCTGAATAACTGTTATGAAAAAGCTTATGATTCATATCCGAATGCGTATGTGAAAAATTATTATCAGTCCAACACAAATTTAAAATTGAAAAATCTGGACGTTAATTTTTATCCCCAGATTTCATTTAAGGGACAGGCAACATATCAATCCGATGTTCCTGTAATTAATATCAGCATTCCACAATTCAAACCCCCGGAATTGAGCAAGGACAGGTACCAGGTTTTAATGGATTTAAAACAATTGATTTATGACGGCGGGTCTACAGGCTATCTTAAAGAGGTGGAAGAAAAGCAACTTTCAACTGATAACCAGAAAATTGAAGTTGAACTGTATGCACTCAGGCAAAGAGTGAATGATTTATACGTCTCAGCCTTGCTGATTCAGGAGAATAAAAATGTCACACAGATTTTATATGATGATATTAAAGCCCGGATAACAGAAATGGAATCACGGGTTGAGAACGGAACAATTCCTAAAAGCAATTTATATATATTGCAGGCTCAGTTACTTCAAACTTCACAGGACCTTGATAATATCGAAACCGATAGAATTGCTACAATTAAAATGCTCGCTCAGTTAATCGGAACTGATTTAAATTCGGATACATATTTATCCCTGCCAAATCCTGTTTTAAATAATCTCGAAGTTGCGGCGGNNATTCCTCGATAACACATTTCAGCCATATTATACTGTTGGAATAAATTTTCAATGGAATCCCATAAACTGGAATTCGAATAACAATCAAATGCAAATGTATGAAATAAATGAAAAAATAATTGACAAGCAAAGGGAAACATTCGATAAAAATTTGTATATCTCGCTTGAAAAATATAAATCAGATATATTAAAATACGAAAAACTTTTACAACGTGATGAAGATATAATTGCTCTCAGAGATAAAATTGTAAACAGCACACAATCCCAGTTGCAAAATGGTACGATAACATCGACTACTTTTCTGACCGAACTTAATAATAAAAACCAGGCAATGCTATTGTATAAAACTCATCAAATTCAGCTTGTGCAGGCAAAAATAAATTTTTTAACTACGAAAGGAATTAAAATAAATGAATAAGATAACTTTATTAATATTTGCCCTTTTATTTTTATCTTTATCTTCCTGTTCAAAAAATGAAAAACTCTCTGATGCATACGGTAATTTTGAAGCGGTAGAAACTATTGTCTCCGCTGAAGCTACAGGTAAATTAATAGACTTCAATGTTGAAGAAGGACAAACTCTCGAACAGGATGCCGTTGTAGGCAAGGTTGATATTGACCAGCTCTCCTATAAAAAAATTCAACTCGAAGCGCAAAAAAATTCAATTAAAACAAGATTTAATAATATTTTTTCGCAGATAGCAGTCTTACAGGAACAGAAAAAAGTTAACCAGGTTGAAAAAGAGCGAATCGAAAAATTGATTAAAAGTGATGCCGCAACTACCAAACAGCTCGACGATGTAAACGGCATTTTAAATGTTTTGAACAAACAGATTAATTCTATAGAAACGCAAAACAGTACTACAATTCAGGATATAAAAACCATTGATGCACAAATTCAACAAATACAGGACCAGATAGAAAAAAGTTCTGTAATAAATCCCGTAAAGGGAACGGTTTTAATGAAGCTTGCCGAGCCATCCGAAATTGTTAGCTATGGAAAGCCCTTATATAAAATCGCCGATTTAACTGTTATGGAACTCCGTGTTTATGTAAGCGAAACTCAGTTACCCGAAATAAAAATTGGTCAGAAAGTGAGAGTATTAATTGATGCTGATAAAAATAATTTTAAAGAACTCGAAGGAACAATTAGCTGGATATCATCAAAGGCTGAGTTTACACCGAAAATAATTCAGACGAAGGAAGAACGCGTCAATCTTGTTTACGCAGTAAAAGTAAGAGTAAACAATAATGAAGGAAATTTGAAAATCGGTATGCCCGGTGAAATTATGTTTAAATAATATATTTGCTTAGGATAATAATGAACGTTATAGAAGTAAAAAATATATCGAAGTCATTTAAAGATGTGATTGCTGTGAATGATATCTCATTTGATGTTGAGAAAGGCGAATTGTTTGGTTTCATAGGTCCTGACGGTGCGGGAAAAACGACGTTATTCAGATTGCTGACAACACTTCTGATTCCGGATAAAGGTTCTGCAAAAGTTCTCGGTTTCGATACTGTAAAAGATTATAAAAAGATAAGAAAATCAATCGGATATATGGCCGGAAGATTTTCATTATATCAGGATTTAACTGTTGAAGAAAATCTGAAATTTTATGCAACCATATTCGGAACTACAATACGACAAAATTACGACCTGATAAAAGATATTTATGTTTTACTCGAACCATTTAAAAAGAGAAAAGCGGGTAAACTATCGGGTGGTATGAAACAAAAGCTTGCATTATGCTGTGCCCTTATTCACAAGCCCGAATTGCTTTTTCTCGATGAACCAACAACCGGAGTTGACCCCGTATCGAGAAATGAATTCTGGGATATGCTCGGTAATTTGAAACAGCAGGGAATCACAATTATTGTTTCTACTCCTTATATGAACGAAGCCGCTCTTTGTGACAGGGTTGCATTAATGCAAAAAGGTAAAACACTCGAAATAAATTCGCCGAATTTAATTGTAAATGAATTTAAAAAACCGTTATTCTTTATAAAAGCGGACAATATGTATGAATTGAGGTTAAAGCTTTTGGAATATGAACACAGTGATACGATACAGCCTTTCGGAGAATATTTACATTATACGGATAAAAGAAATGAAATACATCCGGATGAAATAAAAAAATATCTGGAAGAAAAAGGAATGAATAATGTTTCAATGGAACCGGCGAAACCCAATATTGAAGATTGCTTTATGGAATTGATGGATAAATCATAGCGTCCTCCCCTCCCCTTATAGGGGAGGGGCTGGGGGAGAGGTTGAAATGTTAATTGCTTTTCCTCTTTCCCAATCCCCGATTG
>PNBM01000108.1 GCA_003135995.1 Ignavibacteriota bacterium
AGCCAGGATCAAACTCTCCGTAATAATTTAATATAACTTTGAGTTTTATCCTTTGTCGCATTGAATCTTTTGGACCCATTGCACACAATATAAACACAATTTACTTTGTTGTTATGCTTTAGACTTATTTAAAAGAACTCATTTTTTCTATTGGGAAATACAAATATAACGCAAATATAAATTTAAGTCAATGTAATTCTCAAGAAAAATTTTAAATTTTTTTAACTTATTCTTAATGACTTGTTTAAATTTGCCTCTTTCGGTTCGTATAAATAAAGGTAATAATTTATCCCCGCTGCTCAAACTTTATGATACTTTTTTTCCGTTTAAAGTTCGTGCTCTATTTTTAATGTACGCTCCATTAATGCTTTCGTAGCAACATAAGGATTTTTATTTTTGAAGAGTATCTGGTACACCTGCTCTACTATGGGTAGTTCGATTTTATTGATTCGTGATAACTCATATGCAGACTGGGTTGTAGCCACCCCCTCTGCTACCATCTTCATTTCTTTTAAAACTATTTTTAATTTCTTTCCCTCCCCGATTTGCTCTCCTACAAACCTGTTTCTCGAATGTTTCGATGAACAGGTTACTATTAAATCGCCAATACCCGACAATCCGAAAAAAGTTTCTTTGTGTGCTTTTAATTTTAATCCTAACCTCATAATCTCGTTTATTCCGCGAGTCATTATCGCTGCCTTCGTGTTATCACCAAATCCTGCTCCGTCTGAAATTCCTGCGGCAATTGCAATTACGTTTTTTAACGCTCCTCCTATTTCTACTCCTTTCAAATCCAGTGAAGTGTATACCCTGAAATAATTATTTGAAAAAACTTTCTGCAGTAATGAATTATTTTTTTTATTTGATGATGCAACTACTACTGCCGTTGGTATCTTCTTCGACACTTCTTCTGCATGTGAAGGACCTGATAAACAAGCAACATTATGCTTTTTGCCGTATCTGAACATATCACATAAAATATCGGATACGAGCATCAGTGAATGATTTTCGATTCCTTTCGATGCACTTATTAATATTTCATTCTTAAATTTAAAATCCTTCAACGGATTCAGATTATTTCTTATAAATTGTGTCGGGGTGGTAATTAAAATAATATCCTTTCTTTTAACGGCGTATTCTATGTCGTTTGTGATATTTATCCCGTTGGGAATCTTAATTTTCGGAAGGTAATAGAAATTTTCCCTGTACTCCTTTAATGTATCCGCATACTCTCCGTTATATTCCCACAAAGTCACATTATGACCGTTTCTGTATAATAATATAGCAAGAGTAGTGCCCCAGCCTCCGGCACCCATTACGGCAATTTTCATAGAAGATTGAATTTATTTTTTGAATGGTGCACTAATATTGAAACATCTGATAATCCAAAGTTTATCAAACCTGCTCTCTCTGCCTGTAAGTAATCTTTTGATGTTGTCTCTGTGATTATATATCAATAAAACTGAAACGGCAATGCTGAAAAAAATTAATGTTTTATAGCCATATATTTCAACATTAAATATGTTTTCCCTTATAAACATTACCATCGGGAATAGAAATGATGCTACAACAGAACCGAGGGATACGTATCCTGAAGATAAAAGTACAATAACAAAAAATCCCAGACTTATCGAAACGTCTACTGGTGAAAGGGATATTAGCATTCCTAATGCCGTGTTAATCCCTTTTCCGCCTCTGAAATTTGTAAATACGGAAAATGTATGCCCCAGGACCGCTGAAACACCGGCGATAATTTTTAAAACAGTAATATCTTCAAATGGTGTATAATTCTGGAAAGGTAAATTATGATAAAAGAAATTTGAAAATAACAGAACTACTATTAATCCTTTTCCGATATCGAGCGTTTGTATCACAATTCCGAGTGGTGCACCCAATGTGCGAATCGCATTGGTTGAACCGAGGTTTCCGCTCCCTTTCGTTCTTAAATCGATATTTCTGAACAGCTTTCCGACTATTAAAGCAAAAGGAATGGAACCTATTAAATAACTCGTTAATATTAATAGTATTAAAGATAACATTTTCTGATTTCAATTATAAAAAATCAATATAAACAACGAAATTTTAACGACAATTACAAGTCAACAATAAGCATCATGCTGACAATCACTTGATTCCAAGCATGTCTTTTTTAGACTTAAATATGTTTTTTACAAAATTTTCGTCTACTTCAAATATCTGTTTATTATCTGTTATTTTAAGAAGATATTTGGGGTTTGGCCCTTCTCCGCTTTTCCAGAAATCAATTTCAATCGGTTTATTTGTCGATACCTTTATAACGTTATCAAACTTAATATCGTTGCCAACTGTTGTATCTTTGAATCCCTGCGTGTTAAAATTCTGTAAAATGTTAAATACGCCTTCTGCAACTCCATTGTTGACTGAATCTTTACCGACAAAATATTTCCCCGTTGAATCCCTTACCATTTTATAATTTTCTGTTTGAGATATCATTTCGAGCGAAGTAATACTGTTTTTTGGAATCGCAGTAATTAATTTGTCTCTCCATTCATTTAAATCGCCTTTTACAAAATTGCTTCTTAATAAACCATCGGCGAGATAAATATCATTTCCTTCAATTTTCTTAATGTATGTTTGCGAAGGACCGCTTGATGCATTTCCTATTAAAAAAGAGCCTACCAGTTGTCCACCCTGATATACAGTAATTTTAGCAACGTTTGTATCATTAAAACCAAATTTTTCTTTATTCTCGGGATTGTCGGAAACTTTGCTTTCGAGTTTGTATCCCTTTAAGTTCGAAAGAGCACTTGAAATAAACTGCTGGTATGCAAGATAATCAATCGGCTGTGTCTCCCGCCATTCCATACCGGATTTTGCGAGCGTTATGCTCTTTCCGTTCTGGTCTATTTGAATCCTGTCAACTAAAGCTGAATCTACAGTTATTATTTGTTTATCTAACTTATAAGTTGTTGTTCTTTCACCTCTGTCAGTCGTTACAAAATATGTAATGACGGCGAGAACAACCAATAAAGCTAATAGCCAATAAGTTCTTTTACTTTTCATATGTTAATTTGATTGTAATGTTTTTTTTCTAATTTTTCTTTTGTTCCAGGTATAAAATCCTACCAGCAAAACTATGACCGGAGGAAATATTAAATTAAAATATTTTACAAATTTCTTCGTTGCATCAGATACTTCTTCAATCGGAGCTTCCGATGCATCTTTTCCGCGAATTTGTGATAAACCTACGTCATCCGCAAGATAATCAACCATGTTAATAAAAAATGTTATGTTATCTTTAGGCGGTTTTGCTTCTTCATTCGCAAAATCACCGTCTCCTATTGCAATCATTTTGGATTCTTTAGTAGATGCATCGAGTTTTTGTCCGGCATAAGGTGGTACATCTTTTGTAGTATCTGTAGGAACAGACTTTCCTGAGTATAAACTTGAAAACTTACCGGAATATGTCGCGCCGACTACAAAGCCCTTAGAATTAAATAATGTATCTACGGCTCTTTTAGTTAAATTTTGAAATTGTTCAAGATTTAAAAAGAAGAACCCTTCGGATTTTCCTGATTTATCGGACGTCGTTAATAATGGTTTTACCTGTATTCCTTTTGATTGAGCCGCTTCAATATTTAATGAACTTACAAATTGTAAAACAACGGACTGAACTCCGCTGAATGCAGAATTTCCTTTGTCTATATTTGTAACATTCGGGAAATAAGGATAATTTACTGCGATTGGAATTCCTATCTGTGACTGAACCTGAACCTGTGAACACTGCAAATCTTTAATTAAATCCGAATTAATTACAATTCCGTAATTCGCAAGCATATCATCAATATTTACATTTAAAACATCTCCAATCATGATTTGTTGCTGAAAATTCGGCACAATTTTGTTTATCAGCCACGCTACATTTCCGCCCCTCATTATAAACTGGTCAATTATGAATTTATGGGATTCAGGTAAATTAGTTTTCGGTCCCATTATTATAAGAACATCACAATCAGATGGTACCGGATTGAATTTCGATACGTCTACCCGCGTGACTTCATATTGTTGATTTAATGTGTTGTTAATTTGACTAAATTTTGAATAATCATATTCTCCGTGTCCCTGAAGAAAACCAATTTTCTTCTTTTTCTCTACGGTTAACTTCTTAATTGTACTTGTAATATCATATTCTACATTTGTTGCAGATTGAATTACAGGAATAACTTCTTGCTTACCCTGGTATAAAAATACCAACCCGAGAAATGCTTTTTTAACTTCAAGCTTATCGTTGTCTACTACCTGAATCTGAACCGGTTGAATTCCGTATTTTGAAGCTTCCTTTTCAAGGTCGCCATTTTCTTCTTCTCCGGTAGGATTGAGAAATTCATAATTCAGGTTGCCGCTTGAATAAGACCTGTAATCATTTAATATATCCTGAATTTGTCTCCTTAAATTATTATAAGGATAGGGCAGATTGTCACTAAAATAAGCTTTTACAACAAGCTTATCATTCAGCGAATTTACAATCTGTTTACTTATCGGTGCTAACGTGTAAACCTTGTTTTTAGACAAATCAACACGCGTGAATACACGCTTTGAAAGGACATTGACTACTATAATTATGGCAATAATTATTGCAACTTTTATTAAAATGTCTTTTTTAATATCTTTTTTATTCATATAAAATTAATAATGTTTAAATTATGAACAACTAACAAACTATAAGCCTACCATTTTCGACTTTCCAATGAAGTCTTGGTTAATAACAGCATTATATAAATACCGCTGAAATAATAAATTAAATCTCTTGTATCCAGAACTCCGCGTGCTATGCTCGTGAAGTGATAATCCGAACTGATATACTCTAATATGGAATTAAAAGGAGCCGGAATGAATACTAATATCTTGTTCATCATGAAAAGAATAAAAACTATCAGGAAACTTACTATAAAAGCAATCACCTGGTTTTCAGTCAGGGATGAAGCAAATAATCCAATCCCTACATATATACCGCACATTAATATCAGCCCGATGTATGCACTTATAATAGAACCGATATCGAGCGGTCCTAAAAATTTCAGACTGACAACGTACACTAATGTAGGTAAAAATGTTATGGCTGCAAGTGATAAAGTCGATAAAAATTTGCCTATAACTATATCATAATCAGTAATAGGTTTCGTGAGCAGTAATTCGATAGTGCCTGATTTCTTTTCTTCCGCAAATGTTCTCATCGAAATTGCGGGAATAAAGAAAAGCAGTATAAACGGAATTATATCGAAAACGCTTCTCATCGATACTACATTAGCTAAAAACAAACCATTTGTAAAAAACCAGCCTGTTATAATTAAAAATACAACCATCACAATGTAAGCAACAGGTGAAGTGAAATATGACCTTAATTCTTTTTTGTATATTGTTATAATATTATTCATTTTTATAAAATTAATTCGTTGTTAACTTTCTGAAAATATCTTCCAACGTAGTTTCTTCCTGATACAATTCTAAAAGAACCATATCGGATGTTACGACTTTTTTAAATATTTCTTCACGGACATCAACACCTTTTGATGCCGTCAGGTCGAGAATCCAGCTTTCACCTTCATCCGCGACCAATCTTGTCTTTTCAACATTTTTTACGGATTCAAACATGCTCAGGACTTTTTCTTTTCCCGCCCTTGGGTCTTTTTTAAGAACAACATGAATACTAAGCTGTCCCTGAAATTTCTTCTGCAATGAATCCGGAGTTCCGTCTGCAACAATCTCACCATTATTAATGATGATTACCCTGTCGCAAACTGCCTGTACTTCCTGTAAAATGTGAGTGGAAAGCATTAGAGTCTTTTGCTTGCCAAGATTT
>PNBM01000332.1 GCA_003135995.1 Ignavibacteriota bacterium
TGTCATTCCAGCGAAAGCTGGAATCCAGACGAAATACAAGGTTTTTGTTTCACACTTTTTCTCAGATTTGTCGTTTTCACACAGTCTCTGGAGCGTTGTAACCTATAAAAGATTAAATCCTCTTTAGAACATAAAAGTTTTTATCACATATTAATCAAAATATAAAGTGTTCGGATTATTTTCTTAGGAACAGGATTAAATTCAAGTGAAATCATTTTTTCCAGTTCTTCCTGAGGTATTCTGTAAATCAGGTTCGACCAGTTACTCTGATTTGTCTTTTCGAGGAACGGTCTTTCCCAGAGTTTTGAAAATGAAACAGCTTCTCTGTCACTAAAACCAAGGGATGTCAGGTCATTAGTCCAGTTACCCTGTACGGAATTTGTCAGCCTGACAATTACACTTCCATTTGGCTTGATTTCTTCCGCTTTGCCGTATAAATAAACCGTATTGATAAAATCACCCGTAGCCGTAGTAAATACAACGTTTTTAACGACATAAGGAAAATTATTTTGAATCGTTACTTCTCCTTTTGCTGCATCATAATTGGTTTCGATTTTGTTTTCAAAATTCATTTCTCCTTCATAAAAAAGAAAATTAGTTGATGTGTTGTTATAGATAAGTTTATCCGCATCGACATCATTTAAGGTATTTATAATTTCTTTCAGCGGTTTTAGATTGTTCGGATCAATTTCAGATTTTTCTTCAATACTCTTATTCATTTCTTCAAAATGTACGTTCTTCCACTCCGTAATATTATTATTTATATTCGCAGCAGGATATACCGAAGTAGGTTTTCCGGTGTTGAATGTCACTTTTAAATCAAACGGTACTTTATTATTTGCGTGAACATAAACCACGGGTTGTTTAACTATTGTTTGCATTTCAGGTCTTGAAGTATTGAAATAATTATTGTCTTTCGGGCAACCTATCATAACACCCCATTCATGAATTTCATAATCTGCATTGCTTAGCGAGTCTTTTAAAATTACAATATTATTTATTTCTATCATTGTACCCCAGTTATGTGTACTTACAATATCGTTTCTTGCAAACCCTAAGACTTTCACCCTCAGGTTAGCTTTACAATAAGTTTTGTCAAGCTTCATAGGGTCATAGTTCTTTCCATTGTCTGCAACGATTCCGTAGAATCCGCCTTCGTAATCGAAATATTTGATAGTTCCTGTAACCTCGACAATTTCTTTTATCTGGCATAAAGAAAATTCCGAAAAAGAGATTATGAATAAAACAGAAATGATAATTAATACTTTTTTAAATACTGAACTCATTTTAATATCTCCTGAATGTAAATATTTCTAATTTTATAATTTAATTATATCAATATATTGTTAAAGAACAAAAAAAGTAAGAGGAAATGAAATAATGGAAATAATCTCTTCAGAAGTAAATAACCTGACAATTATGACAGTGAAATGGTTTAACCATTTCTCATTTTTTATTCTTCGTAAAAATCATATGCCTTTCCATTTTCATTATTCCGCAAATTATACCGAAGGTTTTTAAATTTCTCCGTGTCTTATAAACAAAAGAGAAAATGATGAACAACTTAATATATATCCTGTGTCTTATGAAATATGAAAGGACAAACATAAATTTAATTTTAAAAAAATTTAAAATAAGGAAAATTGAAATGAAAACGAGAATACTTTTTAGCGGTTTGCTGGCTGTAATTTTCCTTGTTGCATTTAGCGGATGCAGCATCAATAAAAAGACAGGAGCACTGTCCGGAATATCAGGTGGAGAAATTTTTACTGCCGATTCTAATTATTCCGGCTTTACAGATGAACAAACATCTGATAATAATGAAAATTACAATGTTCAGGGAAATACTTCGGGTAATATGGAATATACTAATCACCGGGAAAACGCATCTGATGAGATAATTGCCGATAACCCTGATAACAACGAAGAAATAGTAAATGATAATCCTGATACAGAAGTCAGCGATGTAAATTTAAATACTTTCGAAAGTGCGCTTTCCGCAGATGGAAATTTTGTTACTATCACGCAGGATGAAATTGACCCTGAAAATACTGTTTCCGGCGGAACAACGGATTTTGATGATGATATTTACACAAATACAGTTTGGGTTCCAAATTCAAAATATGTAACAGAAGATTGGAATCCTTATACTAACGGAAGATGGATGTGGTCAGATTACGGCTGGTCGTGGAAATCAAATTACCGTTTCGGATGGGCTACCTATCATTACGGAAGATGGTGGTATTCACACAGATACGGATGGGTATGGTCACCCGGACGCAGATGGGCACCTGCATGGGTTATGTGGGGTCATCAAAAAGAATATGAAAGTTGGTATCCGATTTCTCCAAGAGTGCATGTTAGGAATAACGGTGAAGTTTCAAACGTAATGCATAAATATCAACAAAACGGATGGGTAGTAGTCAAGAAAAATGATTTCACGAAAACTATAAATAATTCTGTCACGGTATCAAATAACAAGAAGAGTGATATAATAAAAAATTTGAATATTTCGATTACATTAAAACAGGATGGCAAAAAGCTTGTCAATAAAGGTCCTGAAATGAAGAAAATCGAAAATGTTCAGCTTTCAACGATTAATAAAAAATCCGACGTTCAGCTTACAACAAATCAGAAACCAAATAACAATAAAATTGCAACCGGACAGGTAAATAATAAGCTGAATAACAATAAAGTCGTAACAGAGACCCAAAACAAAGTTACGGAGAATAGAAATAAAACTGTTGTATCTTCAACTCCAAATAAGAAACAGGAAAATAATGTGAATATTAATAAGATAAATAATAACGAAACTAAGAATGTGGTAAATACCAACCGGGAAAAGACAAAAGTAAATGTTTCTTCAATTCCTGTAAACAAACAGAATAATAATATTGAAAACAGGAAAGTGGTAACTACCAACCAGGAAAAGACAAAGGTAAATGTTTCTTCAGCTCCGGTGAACAAACAGAATAATAACGTAAATGTGAATAGAAATAATTCGAATGTAAATAATACCTTTGTAAAGGAAAATCAAAAGAAAACTATTGAACCCAAACAAGAACCGGTTGTAAGTAACAGGAACAGCAATAATACTATCAAAACAAATAATGCATACAATAACACGAAAACAGAAAATACGGTCAGAACGATTGAAAAGAATGTAAATACCAATAAGACTGAAAACGCAAATAAAACTGTCAATACTGTTCCTAAAAAAACAGAACAGAGTCCTAAAGTTTTTACTGAGAAAGTAAATAATTCACAACAAAATAATTTAAATAAAAAAGAAAATAAATAATAACAAACAAGTTATTATATCATAAGCCCGGAATGCACTTCCGGGCTTTT
>PNBM01000217.1 GCA_003135995.1 Ignavibacteriota bacterium
GTAATAATGGCAAACATCATTTGGTAAGCAACAAAACAGAATACAGGAATATTGTTTCCATTCCCAAGAAGATCCGTTGGGTTGATACCTAACAAAAAAGCATGATCAAAGTTTCCAATTACGGCACCAGCACCTCCACTGAATACCAAAGAATAACCTATTGCCCACCATAAAAATGTTGTCCATGCCATTGAAAAATAACTTTGAATCATTATAGCTAAAACATTTTTCCTTCCAACAAGTCCCCCATAGAATAAAGCAAGCCCCGGGGTCATAATCATAACTAAAGCAGTTGAAAATAGCATAAACGCAGTACTGCCAAGGTCAATTGAAGCATTTAAATCCATTTATTATCTCCTTTAAGCGGGTTCTTAAAATTCATTTTTTAAATGGTATTTCTGAAAAATATCAAGAACCCTTCAGATATTAATCAGAAACATTACAAAATTACGAATAATTCGGAAATTCTGCAACCTTATAAATATAAGGTTTTAAATGTTTTTTGGCGTTTATTCTCGCCCTTAAAGCCCACCGATAATATTATTTCATAAAAAAATAGCTAACCTAAATCATTCGAATAAGCATGTTCGCCTAACAATGTCTCGTCCAGACCAAGTTCTTCTTCTTCTTTTGTGGTTTTTACACGAATAATTTTATTAATAACCCAGAGCATAACCCATGTGAATGCGAAAGCATAAACAGAACTAATTACTACAGCACATAATTCTTTTAAAAAGAAAGTTGAATCACCATGAAATAAACCATTAGCTCCGGTTGGATTAACCGAAATGGTTGCAAATAAACCAAGAAAGATAACTCCTGACATTCCACCAACTCCGTGAACACCCCATACATCGAGTGCGTCATCCCATTTTAATTTGTTTTTCCATTGTACTGCAATATAACATACGATACCTGAAAGACAGCCGATTATTACTGCTGATTTTGTTGTTACGTATCCTGCCGCTGGTGTAATTGTAGCTAATCCTGCTACCGCACCTGTAAGCAATCCAACAAATTTAGGTTTCTTTTCAAATATCCATGCGAGTAATAACCATACAACTGCCGCAAAAGATGCCGCTATATCTGTGTTTAAAAATGCATTAGCGGTAATATGGTCAGCACCAAATTCGCTTCCGGCGTTAAAGCCATACCATCCGAACCATAGTAGACCTGTGCCTAAAGCAATTAACGGAATATTATGAAACCCAAAATCTTCCACTTTTCTTTTTCCGAGATATAAGATGGAAGCAAGCGCCGCCATTCCTGCGATGTTGTGAACTACAATTCCACCGGCAAAATCTTTTACTCCCCATTGCCAAAGAATTCCTCCACCCCAAACCATGTGAACGAATGGGAAATATACTAGCAATAACCAGAGAACTAAAAATATTAAATACGCACCAAATCTAACTCTGTTCGTAAAGGCGCCTGTTATAAGAGCAGGTGTAATAATTGCAAACATCATTTGATAAGCTGCGAAAACAAGCATTGGAATTCCAACATTTCCAAAAATTGGAATTACTGTACTGCCCGCATGTGCAGTTACAAGTGAAGATAAATTCAAATCAACTCCATGAAAAAAAGACCAGTTAAAATTTCCTATTACTCCTCCGAATAAATCTGTTCCGTCTACAACATTTCCACTAAAACACATAGAAAATCCTACGATATACCATAAAACTGTCGTAAGTCCCATCGAAACGAAACTTTGTATCATAATGGAGAGAACATTTTTTTTACCTACAAGACCTCCGTAAAAGAATGCTAAACCCGGTGTCATAAGCATTACGAGAGAAGTTGCCAATAACATAAACCCGGTATCACCTGTATTCCAGGGCATAATTTTATCTCCGTTTAATTTGATTTAAAAATAATGAATTGATATAGTAATGAAAAGAATTTAATAAAAATGGAAGAAGATAATCTAAAGTTGACATAAATAATAAGATATAAAAATTCTCAAATATTAACTTTAAAATTTTAGACTTTACAAAAATAAAAAAACGGTTTAATACTTACAATGTACAATATTTAATAGTCGGAATAAATTATTTCAAATTCGCAGGGATAAGTTATTTCTGAATTATCAAGTAGGTCATGCATCAATTCTCCTCTCCTTGTAGGTTGAGCGGTTTTTACCGAGGTACCTTCCGGGTAAATCCCAAATCGCCGGGAAGAATACTCGGGGCAGGGGGAGAGGTTGAAATGTTTAAAATTAATTATTTATAATATATGTTCTAAAAAAAAAGTTCCCAATGAGGACATTGGGAACGAGTATAAAATTGACGAATTTATATTTTAATACTAAATTCTTTTCATATCAAATCATATGAATCATAAAAAATCATTATCGAAGAATTGACACTCTACGGAAAAATCCCCAGATTCATATACGATTCTCCAATCTTCTCAACTGCGCAAATAAAAGCCGCCGTCCGGAAGCTGTCAATCTTCTTATTGCTCATCCACTTCTCACGTATCTGGTGATAAGCCGTTATCATAGTATCTTCAAGTCCAGAATTCACGAGGTCAACTTCACTCGCGCCTTTTATCACCATGTCTTTTTGGGATGCCGACATCGATTGTTTCGTCATACTCTCTATTATATTCACAAAATTCCCGTGTGAAAATTCGTCATACCTTTTTTCCATTCTTCCGAAAGCAACGTGTGAAAGATTTTTCAGCCATTCGAAATAAGAAACCGTTACGCCGCCTGCATTAGTATACATATCTGCAAGTATCAGTATGTTTTTTTTCAATAATATTTCTTCAGCCTCGGCAGTTACAGGACCGTTTGCACCTTCGCCGATTATTTTAGCTTTAATCTTATTCGCATTGCCATTATGAATCTGTTTTTCAAGCGCAGCAGGAATTAAAATATCACATTCAAGTTCGAGAACGTCAGCACCATTTTTGTAATCAGTGGCTTTTTTAAATCCGAGAATTGAGCCTGTTTCTTTTCTGTGTTTTACAACTTCATTTACGTCAAGACCATTTGCATCATAAATTCCGCCTTCTCTTTCTATTAGTCCTATTATTTTAGCTCCGCCTTCCTGCATCAACGACGCTGCAAAATAACCGACATTTCCAAGACCCTGAACAATTACTGATTTTCCCTCGAGACCTTTTGTGAGTCCGAGCTTTTTCATATCCTCTTCAACCCTGCACGCTTCACGAACCGCAAAGAAAACTCCCCTGCCTGTTGCTTCTTTTCTTCCTCCGATACCGTGCATTGCAATAGGTTTACCCGTTACGCAGGCAAATGAATCTGTCTGGCTTGTGTTATATGAGTTAAACGTAGCAAACGTATCTGCTATCCATGACATTTCCCGCGGACCTGTTCCATAATCAGGAGCCGGAACGTCAACGCCCGGACCGATAAAATTTTTCTTTATTAATTCAACAGCGTAACGCCTTGTTATTCTTTCAAGCTCGGATGATTTATATTTCCACGGGTCAATCTTAATTCCGCCTTTTGCTCCGCCGAACGGAACATTAACAACTGCGCATTTATATGTCATAAGTGCCGCAAGCGCCATCACTTCATCTTCATTTACCATTGAACTGTAACGTATTCCACCCTTTACGGGAAGCATATGATGTGAATGCTCTACCCTCCAGGCATTAACAACTTCATAAGTGTCATTGTCTTTTCTTAAAGGGAATTGAACGTGATAAACACTGTTGCAGATTTTAATTTGTTCTAAAAGTCCGGCAGGATATTTTAAAAAACCCGATGCCTTATCGAAATACTTACATACATCACCGAAAAAAGAATTATTTTCCATAGTTTTATTTTAAAAATTTATTGTAGAATTAATTTAATTAATTAAAATTTTTATTTAAATGAAATTATACAAATGGTGAATTAGATTAATTGTTATTTAAATAGTAAATTGGAACTTAATATATTAAACAAATAAATTAGTAATACAAGTNNATTGTGAAACACTCTCGATTTTCTACTAACTACTGCTTCGTGACTCATTTTCGACTACAATCTTCAACGCGTCTTTGCTATATTTGTATTTAACCACATAATATTAATTTCTTATCCGTATGAAAAGTCCGAATTTAAAGCTATCTAAGACCGCTGAAAATCTTATTGGTTCCGAAATCAGGAAAATTGCAGGCGCCGTGAATGAAAGAATCGAAAAAGGTGAAAAGATTTATAACCTGACAATCGGAGATTTTTCTCCGAAAGTTTTCCCTATTCCTGCCGAAATGAAGGAAGAAATAATAAAGGCTTATAATGAGAACCTTACAAACTATCCAACGGGCGAAGGAATGCTTAATTTAAGGAAATCCGTAAGTGAATTTATTAAAGACAGAGGAGGATTCGATTATAAACCTGAAGAAATTTTAATCGGAAGCGGTGCCAGACCTCTTACTTATACTATTTTTAAAACAATCGTTGACCCGGGTGATGTTGTTATATATCCCGCACCATCGTGGAATAATATTTGTTACGTTCAGCTTTCAGATGCGAAAGGAATTGCGATAGAAACTTCCAGTGAAAATAATTTTGTTCCTACCGCCGCCGATCTGAAACCATATATTAAAGACGCAGTACTGTTAGCATTGAATTCTCCGTTAAATCCGTCCGGCACATTGATAAAAAAAGAAGCCTTAAAAGAAATTATCGACCTTGTTGTTGAGGAAAATAAACGCCGCGGTGAAAATCAGAAACCGCTTTACATATTTTATGATATGATTTACTGGATTTTAACTTTCGACGGAGTGAAACATTATAATCCTGTGGATTTAAATCCGGAAATCAGAGATTATATAATTTTTGTCGACGGAATTTCAAAATGTTTTGCCGCAACGGGTGTGAGGCTCGGATGGGCATTCGGACCGAAAGCAATAATTTGCAAAATGAATACGATTCTTGCTCATATTGGTGCCTGGTCTCCGAAGCCGGAACAGGTTGCTGTTGGAAGATATCTTGCAAGAAAAAACGATGTTGACAGATTTTTTACGGAATTTAAAAATGAAATTGTGACCCGCCTGAAAATTTTTTATGACGAATTTAAAAATTTAAAATCCAAAGGTTTCAACGTAGACGCAATTTCTCCGCAGGGCGCAATTTATCTTACGGTAAAAATTGATTTGTCAGGTTTGAAAACATCCGACGGCAACGTTCTCAAAACAACAGAAGACATTACAAAATATATTCTGGAAGACGCTAAAATGGCTCTCGTGCCATTCTATGCTTTTGGTTCACCGAAAGAATCGAAGTGGTTCAGGTTGTCTGTCGGTACTTGCAGCATGGATGATGCAAAACAGGCAGCGATTTCATTGCGAGAATCTTTGATGAGACTGAATAAATAGTTTGTCATTCGAGCGGAAGCTGGAATCCAGTAGAAATGCGAGTTATTATTCGTGTATTTTTATTCCTGGATTCCAAAATCTTCGAGGGTAACATTATTTTTACCTCGTTCCCAAAGTCCTCTTTGGGAATGTTTTAAATTTGTCATTCCTACTAAAGCGGGAAACGTTCTGTGTTTAGCGAAGCTAATACGGTTATAACATTTGAATATTATTCTTGTTTTCGCAGTCTAAAGCCTGCGGCTACAAGAACTTCCACTAATTTTTATTCACTTCTCCCTGTTCCATGACAGGTTGATTTTGTTCTTCGGAACTTGATTCACTCGAATATTTGCTAAATCCTGCCTGAGCCGCACTTTTAACCTTTTTTGCTTCATCTACTATTAATGTTCGAGCTTTGTTCAAAACCTCATTTGCTCCATCCATAATGTTTCCAACTTTTTCCTTCGTGCCGGTCCATAGTTGTTCTGATGTATTTTTTCCATCTTCAATGATTTCTTTGGTCTTCTGACTTATATCGCTTCTTATTTCTCTTCCTGATTTTGGGGCAAATAATAACGCTAATGCACTTCCAATTGCACCGCCGATAAGAACCGAAATAATTATTTTTCCCGCATTACTGTTTTCACTCATTTTTATTTCTCCTGAATTTATTTAAATGAATTCTAAAAAATTTATTTTCTGCATTCTAAAATAGCTTCACGCAGATAAGAATTCTAACAAATTTTATTAATACTAAATTCAGTTAAAATTTATTTATCGTCAAACCGTGATTTGGCAAAAATTTAATACAATTACAATTTATTTTTATTTTTCTTTATAACATTATTTAATATTAAGAAATAATTTTTAAAATTATTCCCGCCGTTCATTACAAAAAAAATAATTTTAAAAAATTATTTTCGATTTTTATTTAATTCTTCTTGACAATTACACTTATAATGTTATATTTGAGACAAAAATTTTTAGTAAGTAAAATATAAATTTGAAATTAGCTTTAACATATAACACAAAGAAAGAAATTTCTAACGCAGAAAAAGTTTCCGAAGCATCGGTTAATAATTCAGAAGCAGGTAAATATATTAATAAGGAACTCGTTGAAAATTATCCCGAGCGCGTTGATGACACATTCGCAGAATGGGATTCGATGGAAACCATCGACGCCGTGAAAACCGCACTGGAAACGGGCGGACACAAGGTCTCGCTTGTTGAAGCGAACCCGGATGCGTTTGAAAAATTAAAGGATATTAATCCCGAATTTGTTTATAATGTGGCGGAAGGTTTTTACGGAGCATCCCGGGAATCACAAATTCCCGCGCTTCTTGAAATGTTAAATTTAAATTTCACGGGAAGCGATTCAATAACAATTGGGATCTGTCATGATAAATCGAGATGCAAAGAAATACTTTCTTATTATAAAATTCCGAATTCAAAGTTTTTTTTAACGGATAAAATTATTCCAACGAATAATTTAGGTTTTCCGAAATTTGTTAAACCTCTTCACGAAGGTTCGTCAAAAGGAATTTATAATTCTTCTTTGGTGAATAATGTAAAAGAACTGAATATTGAAATTGAAAGAATAAAAGATTGTTATAAACAACCTGCAATCGTCGAGGATTTTATAGATGGAAAAGAATTTACGGTGGCTATGCTTGGAAACGGAGACGATGTTAAAGTTTTGCCAATCGTAGAGATGAATCTTGATTTCGTTCCCGAAGGATTTAATAAAATTTATTCATATGAAGTAAAATGGTTTTTTGATACACGCGAAAATCAACTGGATATTTTTACTTGTCCCGCAAATATAGATGATTCGTTGTATAAGAATATTGAAAAAGTTTGCAAGGACGCATATAAAGTACTGAGAATAAGGGATTGGGCAAGAATAGATGTAAGACTGGATAAAAATAATGTTCCGAATATCATAGAGATAAATCCGCTGCCCGGAATATTGCCCGACCCGAGAGATAATTCGTGTTATCCAAAAGCGGCAAGACACGCAGGTATGGACTATAATAGTATGATTAACGCCGTATTGGATGCGGCAATACAAAGAATAAAAAATAAATAAAATAGCTTTAAAGCTAAAAAGCAAAGAAAAAATGAAAATAGATATCATATTTAACGATCCGACACAATATTCAACAGGAAGAATCTGGGATGATGGTAAAACAGATATCGATAAAGTTGAAGAATCAATTGATATGAGTGAATACGGAGTGCTGGATGAAATGAAATCAGTTCAGAGAGCATTAAAAGCAAGCGAACATTCAACTAAAATCGTACCCGTTGCACTGGACGTACAGAAATTAATTAAAGAATTAACAGACGACAGACCCGATATTATATTTAATTTATGCGAATCGCTCGATGGTGACCCTACGCAGGAAATGAATATTGCATCGCTCTTTGAAATTCTGAAAATTCCTTATACGGGTTCAAGAGCATTGACGCTTGGTCTTGCTTTAAATAAATCGCGGGTAAAAGAAATTTTAACGTATTATAATATTCCGACAGCAGCACATTATCTTTGTAACGATTCTGGCAAATACAAAGAAAATGGTTTTTCAAAAGTAAAAGACAAATTTCCTTTGATTGTTAAACCTTCAAGGGAAGATGCGAGCATAGGAATAGATAATAATTCTATAGTAAGAGATGAAGCTCAGCTTAAAAACAGAATTGAATATATTCTCGATACTCACAAGCAGCCGGCTCTCGTCGAAGAATTTATAGAAGGCAGGGAAATTAACGTAAGCGTGGTCGGAAATGTGAAAAAAGATGAAAACGATTTAATTGTATTTCCGATTTCTGAAATTGATTTCAGTTTGCTGCCGGATGATTATCCGAAAATTGTAAGCTATAATAGTAAGTGGATGTATAAAACAGTTGAATTTACCGGAACGAAAGCTGTATGCCCGGCAAAAGATTTGTCTCCGGAACTTGAAGCATTGATTCAGCAAACAGCAAGAAAAGTTTATGCAATCGTCGGAGCATCAGATTATGCAAGAGTAGATTTCAGGGTGAAAGGCAATGTGCCATATGTACTCGAACTTAATCCGAATCCGGATATTGCTTCAGATGTCGACGAAGATACAGGATTTACGAGAAGCGGAAAAGCTTACGGCTGGAGTTACGAAACACTTATACAAAATATAATTAAGTTTGCTTCGGAACGCTGGAACATCAGTTTGTAAAGTTATAAGTTTATAAAGTTATAAAGTTATAAAGTTGTAAGGTTTAAAGGTTTAAAGGTTTTTTGAAAATGAAAAATAACTCCGTAGGAGTTTAATATTTGTAGAAATGAAATTTGTTTTTTATAACAATTCCGTAGGAGTTGTACACGGAATTTTGATTTTAAAAACGATTTCACAAAACAAAAAAACAATTTGATACGAAATTTAAATATTGACGACAGAAACAAAATCGAAAAAATATTATTCGATACGAATAATTTCAACGATGATGAAATTAAAATCGCTATGGAGCTTATCGATATTTATTTGGATAACGATGACCAGAAAGATTATGAGATTTTTGTTGACGCAGATAATGACGTTGTAAATGGTTATATATGTATAGGTCCGAGACCATTAACAAAAGGAACTTACGATTTGTACTGGATTGCCGTTAACCCTAATGTACAGGCGAGAGGCATAGGGAGCGGGCTGATAAAATATATTGAAGATTATTTAAAACAAAAATCCGCAAGGTTGATTTTGATTGAAACGAGCGGAAAACCAACTTACGAAAAAGAAAGAAAGTTTTATTTAAAAAATAAATATGATTTGATTGTCGAGATAAAAGATTTTTACGATGTAAAAGACTCATTGGTAATTTATGGAAAATATCTATAAAAAGAAATTTATGTAAACTTTTATTGTTTAATAAATGTCTTTGTAAGAGATAGGGTAATAAAAATATTACAAACTAAAATAAGGAAAAAACTTTATGGAACTTTGGCAGGAAATGATACGACAAAGTATTCATTCCGTAGACCAGCTGGTAGAAAAATTCAAACTGAAAAAAGAAGTCGCAGAAAAACTTGACAAATTTTTTCAGGCGAGGATAAATCCTTATTATCTTTCTTTAATAAGATATCCCGGTGATCCTATTTGGCTACAATGCGTTCCTGATGAAAAAGAATTGGAAGACATAGAAGGACCTTCAGATCCGCTTAACGAAGAATCTATGAGCCCGGTACCTAACATTACACATAGGTATCCCGACAGAGCTCTCTTTCTTGTTACTTCGCAATGCGGATTATACTGCAGGTTCTGTACACGGAAAAGAAAAGTCGGAGATTCAAATAAAATCTCGATGAGAACACTTGAATCTGCTTTCAACTATCTTGCTCAGCATACAGAAATAAGCGATGTTATATTATCAGGCGGTGACCCGTTGATGCTTACAGATGCGATGCTCGAAAAAATACTTATCAGGCTAAGAGAGATAAAACACATTCAGGTAATTCGTCTCGGTACAAAAATGCCGTGTGTATTACCGCACAGAATTACACCGAAACTATGCAATATGCTTAAAAAATATCATCCGATATATATAAACACTCACTTCAATCATCCATGGGAAATCACGGAAGATAGTAAACGTGCCTGTGGAATGCTCGCAGATGCGGGTTGCCCGGTAGGTAACCAGGCTGTTTTGATGAAAGGTGTTAACGATAATCCGGATACGATGAAAGAGTTAATGAAAGGATTACTGGCAATGAGAGTACGACCTTATTATATATATCAGGCGGATTTAACAAAAGGTGCAAATCACTTCAGAACACCTCTGGATGTCGGTCTCGATATAATGGATAAATTAAGAGGACATATTTCCGGACTGGCTGTACCGCAATTTGTAATCGATGCTCCCGGCGGCGGCGGAAAAATTCCGTTGCTTCCGAATTATGTTATCTCGCGAGATGAAGATAAAATTATTCTGCGCAACTTTAAATATAATGTCTACGAATATCCCGACGTAAGGGATGAATCGAAGATTGCAGATAAAAATACTTACCTGAGAAGACAGAAGAAAAGAAAGCGCGTTATTGATGAAAAAGAATTAATTGCAAATTTAAAAATTCCGATATTAAATAATTAAAAAACCGTTTCCAAAAATACTGGATAATACTGAACGAAACGGTTAAAGCCTTTATCGCTTTATTGTGATAAGGGCTTTTTGTTTTTAAATTCGTAAAATTCATAAAATTCATAAAATTCATAAAATTAGTAAGATTCGTAAGAATAGAAGATTCATAAGATTAGAAGATTCATAAGACTATTGTATTTGAACTGCTTAAATACTATAATACTTGATAAACCTGATAAACTTGACGAACTCGATAAACTTGATAAACTTCTCTTCGTTTCACTATTATTTATAAATTTCTTGCTCTTAATTTAACATTTAACATTTAACATTTAACATTGCTCTTCCTGCAACCTTTTGCTCAGGGCTTTCGTCATAACAAATAGAACCATAAAACTTTAAAACAAAAGGAGCAATAAAATGGAAAAGATAACAGAATTGGTAATTCCGCTCTTCGGAATAATATTTACAATCGGATTACCTTTATTACTCGTATTCTGGATTGTTTATACCAAGCATCGGGAAAGAATGCGATTAATCGAAAAGGGAATGACGCCTGAAGAAGCGAAACAATACTTCAAAGGCACGAATAAAATCGTTTACCGCAATCAGTTTTCATCTTTAAAATGGGGAATTATCATATTTTCACTCGGAGCAGGAATTTTTATAGCTCACATTCTTGAAGATAAATTTGATATGGGCGATGGCATCACCGGCGGAACAATATTGATATTCCTCGGCGCAGGTTTTTTGGCTTATTATATGATTGTAAAATCACAAATCACATCAGGTCCTGACTCTAAATCCGAATTACCAAAAAATTAAATTTATTACAAAGATGACTAAAATAAAAAATATTTTAAAACCGTTAATACTGTTAATTTTCCTTACAGGACTGATATTTGTAAGTTTTTTCGGGTGCAGTTTGTTCAGCAAGAAATACGAAAAAAAGGAAGTCACCGAATATAAAATTAACGTAAAAGGGAAAAAACTATTTTCAATAGATAATGTAAGCGGAAGTATTAAGATATCCAGAAACACGACGGATAGTTTACTCAGAATAAAAGCTGAAGTCTTTGCTTATGTTACTAAAAAAGAACTCAATGAACCTCTTGATAGAATAAAAATCAAAATAGATTCATCTGGAAACGAAGTAAGTTTCAACAGTGAATATTACAGAGAAAAAAAATTCTTCCACTTTGATGTAGGCAAATCGGACAAAATAAATTACGAAATATCAGTTCCGTCTAATCTTGATATATCTGTTGATAATACTTCAGGGAAAGTTGATATCAGCGACATAGAAAATAATATAAAACTTGATGTCATAAACGGAGATATCAATATGTTTAACACTTCAGGTAGTCTGAATATAGACATGACAAACGGAAAAATTAAATGCGAACTTGACTCTACAAAGGGATTGAATATTTCGAATATTAATGGGAATATTACGTTAAATCTCGGAAGTACATTTTCGGGAAAAATAAATGCAAACTGTGTGAACGGAAAGGTTATAACCAGGGATTTGGAATTCAAATATTCGGATAACTCAAAAAACACATTTGAAGGTAAATTAGGCAACTCGGATGTTGGTGTAAAACTCGAAACTGTAAACGGAAAAATATATTTATATAAAAAATAAAAAAGCTCTGCCGGATGTTTTCACAGGATAAAGATATAGAAACTATAAAAAGAATTCAAAGCGGTGACATTAATGCCTTCGGCGATATTGTCGAAAGGTATAAGGACAGCGCCTATTCGTTAACATTAAAAATTATCCGGAACAAAGATGAAGCTGAAGACACCCTGCAGGACGCTTTCATAAAACTTTTCAAAGCAATCGTGGAAAAGAAATATGAAACAAAAGCAAAATTTTCTACATACTTCTATACTATAGTTTATAACACGGCCGTTGATTATTACAGAAAATATACTTCAAAAAGATTTAATATTACATCAATAGACATCACAGATGCTAATTTCAAAGAAGGCGATGAGCTTTTGAGAGGGTTTCAGGAAACGAAAATCGATGATTCGGTTGCGATTGAAGATAGTCAGTTAAGCCCCGATAAAAACGCAGCAGGAAATGAAATCAATAATATTATCTATAAATATATAAATTCTATTCCCGAACATTATTCCGTAATTCTTAATATGTTTTACATAAACCAGTTAAGCCATTATGAAATAGCGGAAATACTTAAAATACCCGAAGGTACGGTTAAGAACAGGATATTCAGGGCAAAAGAAAAACTTAAAACATTATTATTACTAAATTATTCTGAAGAAGAATTACTCGAATATATTTAAATTTAAAGAAATGGAAAACGACATCTCAAATATAATTTTAGAAGAAAGAATAAAAAACTCACTTTTCAAAAAAGCCCCTGATGGCTTTACGGATAAATTATTTAAGGAAATCCGGCTCAGTGAAGAATTCGCTCGTGAAGATAAAAAAACTACGAAAACCTTAAAATATTTACTCGGAGTTCTTGGACTGTTTATTATTTCTTTCGGAACAATTTTATTTTCAGCCATCATAGGCAAATATGAAGCGGTGAGAACGGAGGAAGAAAATATTATTACAGGTCTGCCCGATTATATTAATAAAGCCTTTTCGGGCATTCTGGAAATATTCGGATTTTCAATTTCAAATTTGGGAATTATTTATTTGTTAATAATCCTTATTATCATTTTAGGATTTACTTTTTCGGATAAATTTATTGTCAAAAAATCGTTGTAATTAGTTGTTAGTTGTTAGTGATTAGAGTATTCAGTAGTTAGTGGTTAGTGGTTAGTGGTTAGTAGTTAGTAGTTAGTGTCTTAATTCTTAATTCTTAATTCTTAATTCTCAATTTAACATTTAACATTTAACATTTATAACTTATTTAAAGTGTGTCAGGAAAAACCGAAACGACCCTTCAATTAAAAGGAAAGTAGATATAATCCCTCCTATTACTCCACCGAGGTGTGCCTCGTGCCCGATATTTCCGAATTTACTTTTCATTCCGTAAACCGAAACGGCAACGTATAAAAACGCGAAAATAAAAGCCGGCATAGGAATAAAAAAAACACCAACTGTACTTGTCGGAAAAAATAAAATGAACGAAAAAATAATTCCCGAAACAGCCCCCGATGCTCCTACAGCAACATAATCCGGATTTTTAAAATTTAATATTACAGTTAATAAAGAACCCGAAAGAAGACTAATAAAATAAATCAAAAAGAAATCAAGCGAACCCGTGAATTGTCCGAAGTTAGAAATAAAAAATTTTTCCAGAATTGTACCAAATGAATATAACGCAAACATATTAAAAAATAAGTGAAGGAAATTCGCGTGAAGAAAAGCCGACGTTATCACCTGGTATAATCTTTTATGATAAATAATCTCATATGGTCGCTCCGAAAACCTGTCGAAATAAATAGGATTCGAATACATTGCCCAGATTGTAATGGCAATATTTGCAAAAATCAACGTTATGGTTACAGGTGCATCCATTTATTTTATTTTGATTACATTCACCGCCATACCCCCTTCTCCTTTTAGGAGAGGG
>PNBM01000121.1 GCA_003135995.1 Ignavibacteriota bacterium
CCCTCTCCTTTCAGGAGAGGGGCAGGGGTGAGGTTTTTAAGTTATTTACTCTATTACAATTTATTGAATTAAAATGTTATGAAATATATTTTGAGAACATATGCACTTATTATATTCTCAATTTCTCATGAATATATTCCGTTATTTTATCCTTACTAATTCTCTCCTGAACCATTGAATCTCTTTCTCTAATAGTAACGGTACTGTTTTCAAGCGTCTCAGAATCTACAGTCACGCAAAATGGTGTTCCGCATTCATCCTGCCGTCTGTATCTTCTTCCAACCGCTCCCGAATCGTCATAGAATACTTTGAAATTATTTCTTAAATCTTCTGTGATATTATGAGCTATATCCTGCATCCCGTCACGGTTTACAAGCGGAAACACTGCAACTTTAATAGGCGCAAGTGCCGGATGCAAATGTAATATTGTACGCATTTCCGTTGATTTGCTTCCGTCGGAATTTTCTTTCGTTACTTCTTCTTCATCATAAGCATTAATCAAAAACGCCATGAAACTTCTCGAAGCTCCTGCTGATGTTTCTATAACGTAGGGTGTGAATTTTTCTTTTGTCTGGTCATCAAAATATTCCAACCTTTTGCCTGAATATTCTGTATGCCTTTTTAAATCAAAATCTGTTCTGTTATGTATTCCTTCTATTTCGCCGAATCCAAACGGAAATTCATATTCAATATCTACAGCCGATTTTGCATAGTGTGCAAGTTTTTCGTGTTCGTGAATATTTAATTTTTCTCTTTTTATTCCGTATTTTACAAACCAGTTAATTCTTTGTTCTTTCCAGTATTCAAACCATTTCGCATCTTCTTCAGGACGAATAAAAAATTGCATTTCCATCTGTTCAAATTCCCGGGTGCGGAATAAAAAGTTTTTAGTGTTGATTTCATTTCTGAATGCTTTTCCGATTTGTGCAATTCCAAACGGTAATTTTTGTCTCGAACTTTCTTTTACATTTAAAAAATTTACATAAATACCTTGTGCGGTCTCGGGTCTGAGATACACAACGTTTGTGGAATCTTCCATCGGTCCGATGTGAGATTTAAACATAAGATTGAAATTTCTTGCTTCTGTGAATTTTCCTTCCTGCTGGCATTTGATTGCTTTTCTGCCTTTATATGCTTTACTTCCGCAATCAATTTCTTCGAGTATGTCCGCGCGGAATCTGCATTTGCATTCTTTGCAGTCAACCATCGGGTCAGTGAAATTTTCAACGTGCCCTGATGCTTCCCATACTCTCGGATGCATCAATATGGAAGCATCCAGGCCTTCTATATTTTCACGGAAAGTCATATCCTTCCACCATGCTTCTTTAACATTTTTTAGCAGCTCGACACCAAGCGGACCGTAATCATAACAACCGTTTAGGCCACCGTAAATTTCAGATGACTGAAAAACAAAACCTCTGCGTTTCGATAACGAAACTACTTTTTCCGTAATATCAACTTTCGCCAATTATAATATGTTTTGATTTATAAAAAGCATAATTTACTAAACTCATTCTTAATTAAGAATGCAAATTGAAGACATTTTATAAAAAAGAGAGTCAAATTTTACAGGAAATGTTAATATTAATTGATAAATTTAAAACAAATAACTAAATTACAGTAAATACTCATATGAAATTATTAGAAAGAATTACATTGAATCCTGATATTTGTCACGGAAAACCTTGTATCAGAAATATGAGATACACGGTTGAAATGATATTAGACTTACTTGCTTCCGGTATGACAAATAAAGAAATTTTAAAAGATTATTCAGCTTTACAAGAAGCGGATATCAAAGCAAGCCTCTTATTTGCTTCCAATTTAACTAAATTCAAAAGTGTAAAAAGAATAGCATGAATTTTTTAGTTGATGCACAATTACCATTAACATTGGTTAGCTTCATCAAAACTAAAGGACATAATGTTATTCATACAAATGACTTACCAAAAAAAGACAAAACAACCGATACAGTAATCTGGAATATTGCTATTAATGAATATAGAATTTTAATAACAAAAGATACCGATTTTATAAATTCATTCAAATTAATACCAAAACATCCGAAGATATTAATGATTACTACCGGGAATATTACAAATATAAATCTGTTAATTTTATTCGAAAAATATTTTGATGGGGTCGTAAGACTATTTAATACTTTTAAGTTAGTTGANNAAACTTAATAATAAAGAAATTATTGCGCATAAGACTTAGATACTATAATATGAAAAAAGCTATAATAGTAGGAGCATCCTCGGGTATTGGAAAAGAATTTGCAAAAGTATTAGTTACAAATGGTTATAAAGTAGGAATTACCGGGCGAAGAGAAGATTTACTGCGGGAGATAAAAAACGAAAATCCCGAGAGATATCTGATAAAATCATTCGATATTTCAATTCCGTTTAAAAATTCTGTTTACCTCGACGAACTTGTTTCCGAGCTCGGTGGTTTGGATTTGCTCGTAATCAGCTCAGGTACAGGAAATCCCAATGAATATTTAGATTTTGCGATTGAAAAATTAACACTCGATACGAATGTATATGGAATAACTGAAATTGCCGACTGGGGTTTTAATTATTTTCGAAATCAGGGTCACGGACATTTGGCTGTAATAACTTCTGTTGCCGGAATGCGCGGCGGGAGGTTCGCCACTGTTTACGCGGCATCCAAAGCATACCAGATAAATTATTTTGAAGGATTGAGGCAAAAAGCGAAGAAATTAAAAATTCCTTTTTATGTAACCGATATCAGACCGGGCTTTGTCGACACTGCGATGGCAAAATCAGATTATAAATTCTGGGTTTGTTCTCCGCAAGTTGCCGCGAAACAAATTTACAAAAAATTATTGAAGAAGAAAAAAATAGCATACATAACCAACAGGTGGATATTAATTGCATATATAATGAAACTTCTTCCGAAATGGATTTACGACAGGATTTAATAAATATAAAAATATGAATCATAAAGACGAAATCAAGAATCTAATAAAAATTTTTGAAACTAAAGGCAGTTCCTATAATCTTGAAGGAATGCAAAGATATGGAATCAGGTTTAAAAAAGCATATGGTGTGAACATTCCTGTATTAAGAGCAATGGCGAAGAAATATAAACCGAATCACAAACTGGCTCTGGAGCTCTGGGAAACGGAAATTCACGAATGTATGATACTTGCTTTTTTAATTGATAACCTTGATGAAGTAACAAAATCTCAAATGCAAAAGTGGGTTAATCAATTCGCATCATGGGATATCTGCGACGGATGCTGTAGTAATCTTTTCGATAAAACTCCTTATGCTTATGAAAAAGCAATCGAGTGGAGTGCATCAAAAAAAGAATTTGTAAAACGCGCAGGATTTACCATTATGGCGACACTTTCAGTTCATAATAAAAAAGCGGATGATGAATTTTTTATGGAATTTTTTCCTATCATCGAGAGAGAAGCAAACGATGACAGGAATTTCGTGAAAAAGGCCGTCAACTGGGCTTTAAGGTCAATCGGTAAAAGAAATTCCGAATTATTTAAAGAAGCAATAAAAGTAGCGAATCGAATCGAGAAACAAGAATCAAAATCCGCAAAATGGATTGCAAAAGACGCGTTGCGCGAATTTAAATCTAAAAAAGAAATTATGAGAAATAAAATTTAGCTCTTAACTTTACAACTTTATAACTTTATTACACTTCCATTCCAAATGAAATCTTGAGCACATCCTTCATCCCCTGCTCAAAAGTTCTTGCTTTATAATCGGGCATTATACTTTTGAGAAAACTTATGTCTGTTCGTTTTTCGTACATTCCATCCGGTTTTGATAAATCCCATTTTATTTCACCGTCATATTTTAAAATATTTCTTGCAATCTCTACATATTCTTTTATGGAATAATCGAAGCCTGTTCCTATATTAATATGTTCGGGTTTATTGTAATTATTCATTAAATATATTAATGCGTCGGCGCAATCATCAACAAACAGCGCTTCACGCCTTGGTTTACCTGTGCCCCAGAACATTGGNNATTTTGACTATTAGCGCGGCTATGAAATGTCCTGTCTCAATATTATAGTTATCATTTGGTCCGTACATATTTGTCGGCATCGCCGAAATTGCATTTATTCCGTATTGATAACGGTACAATTCACATGCCACAATTCCCATTCCCTTTGCAATCGCATATCCCTTATTTGTTTCCTCGAGAGGACCCATCATAAATCTTTTTTCATTTATCGGCTGCGGGTTTTCTTTCGGGTATATACAGGTAGAACCCGTAAATAATATTTTTGTCTTTGGCGAAAAATTTTTCAGTGATTCCAGAACGTGCAGTATCATTATGGCATTTTGATATAAAAAGTCCGCCTGTCTTGTATTATTTGCCTGTATTCCTCCAACCAATCCCGCGACCATAAAAGCAAAATCCGGTTTTTCCTTTTTGAAAAAATCATCGACGCATTCCTTAACAAGCAAATCACATTTATCACCTTTCGATACTGTAACTATATTATCAAATCCCTGCAAATTCAATCTTCTCACGACCGAACTTCCAAGCATTCCATTCCCGCCGAATACGATTATCTTATCTTCTTTCCTCATATCTGATTTAATTTTTTAATATAATCTTATTTAACAAAATTTAATTAAATATAGTGAAACGTAAAAGGTGAAAAGTGAGACGTGAAACGTGAAACGGAAATGAAATAAATTTAATTATAATAAATTAGATAAGATTATTATAATTTTAAATTATCATTATTTTTTGAAAATCGAAAAATCTGTTTAAACCTCTAATATAAAAATTATTTTGTATTTAAGATAAGATTCGAAATTTTAGCGAATAATGTATTTAAGCTTTTATCCCAATTTATTATATCAGATTCTGTTAGTAACCCAAGTTCATTGCATATCTCTAATTGAGTATCGATTTCAATTAAAGATGATCTCGATATTTCGTAAAATCTTTTCCTTTCTAAAACTGTTCTTCTGGATGAGCCCTCAGCTAAATTCGAAGCAATGGAAACAGCCGCTCTTCTCATTTGGCTTGATATTCCGTAAAGTTCACTTTTAGGAAATCGTTCGGTTAATTTATAAATATCTTTTGTTAAGTTTACACTTAATTTCCAAACATCTAATTTTTTATGATTTAGATAAAGCATATAATTAATTTTAATTAATGAAATTTTAATTACGAATAAAATTATAAATTACATCATCTTTCACTTTTAATTTCAATGCTCTTTCGTTTCACCTTTAACTTCAATGCCCTTTCGTTTTACGTCTCACGTTTCACTTTTCACTTTTTTTTAACTTTCATAATGATTAATCAATCTTAAAATAAATTAATTAGAAAAGACCAGTACTTTCCTCTCCGTCATCTCTTCTATCGCATATTTGATTCCCTCTTTACCCATACCCGATTGCTTCGCACCGCCGTACGGCATAGAATCCATTCTGAATGTCGGAACATCATTTATTATTACTCCGNNGCCGCCGACTTCAATATTATTATAAGCATAAAAAGCATTATCGATATTCTTTGTAAATACACCCGCCTGCAAACCAAAATCGGAATCATCGACAGAAGCTACCGCATTTTTGAAATCATCAAATTCACTTATCGTCATTACAGGAGCAAATATTTCTTTTGAGTTCACATTACTATCTTTGACTACATTTTCTAAAACCGTCGGTTCCAGCAACGTCTTTGTCCTTTTCCCTCCTGTTAAAATTTTTCCTTTTGCATCCATCGAATCGCGTATCCATTTTTCCGCTCTTATTGCTTCCTTTTCATTTATCATAGGACCGACTAATGTATTTTCATCAAACGGGTCACCATATTTCATTTTTAAAGTTTCATCGAGAAGAATTTTTTCGAATTCATAATAAATTTTTTTATGAATAAAAACCCGCTGAACAGAAATGCAGCTCTGACCTGCGTGCGCAAAAGCACCCATAACAATTTTAGCTGCGGCTAATTTTATATCCGCGGTTTCATCAACAATACAACCGGCATTTCCGCCGAGTTCGAGAGAAATTTTCTGCATATTGATTTTTTTCTTCAATCCCCAACCCACAATCGGACTACCGGTAAAACTTATCATCTTTACCCTGTCATCCGAAACAAATTTTTCGATTTCACTTCCGGATGATGTTATAACGTTGACAGGACAAAAATCCAAACCAATTTCTTCAGATGCCTCTTTAACAAGTTTACCAATTTCCAGTCCGCAGCAAAGCGATGATGAAGCCGGTTTCAAAAGAACGACATTGCCTGAAGCAAGCGCCGGTGATAATTTATGCGCGATTAAGTTAATTGGAAAATTCCACGGAGTAATTGCAAAGATTACTCCTAGCGGAAATCTTTTTATAATTGCAAATTTATTTTCTGCTCCTTTCAGCTGGTCGATTTGAATCACTTCTCCTTCAATCCGTCTCGCCTCTTCGCTTCCGGTTTTAAAAGTAAAAATGGCACGGTCAACTTCAATCCTTGCAAGCTTAATCGGCTTCCCTGTTTCCAAAGTCTGAATTTGAGCAAATTCTTCCTTTCGCTGAATCAATTTGTCGGAAATTCTTTCGAGAAGTTCGGCTTTCTGATATGTTGGAATATTTTTATATTTCGGAAAAATACCTGTAAGATAATCCAGCGCTGTATTAATATCTTTTGAATTTGTTTTACTGACTTTTCTTACAACTTCAAATGTATAAGGATTAACAATGTCAACGGTTTCATCCGATTCCGAAAATTCGTTTTTTACTAAAAATTTTTGTGCTTCCATTTGATAAAATTATTTATAAAATTAATAATATTAAAAACCATCCAACTTTTTTAACCTTCAAACCTTTTAACTTTATAACTTTACAAACTTTACGAACTTAAAATGTTCGCCACAATTTTTTCCCTTATCTCATTTAAAAAATTCTTATCATTTCTGAACTCTATCGGCTTATCTATTATCACCTTCACCTTTCCTGCTCTGAACTTCAAACTTTTTTTCCCTAATATCTTATTCGTTCCTATAATGCTTATAGGTACAATTTTTTCCTTCGCCTCACTCGCAAGCACAAAAATACCTTTCTTAAAATCTCCCGTTTTACCATCAGGACTTCTCGTGCCCTCAGGAAATATCGCAACTGAATAACCTTTCTTTATTTTCTTCGCAGCATTTTTCAGTGATTGCAGCGCTTCTCTTCCATTAGTCCTGTTAATCGGAATATATCCGTTCAGGTACATTGCCCATCCGAATATCGGTACCCACGAAATTATTTTCTTATAAATAAACCTCACATTATTCGGCACCGTCTGCATAATTACCGGAATATCAAGGTAGCTCAGATGATTCGAAATGAAAATATATTTATCATTTTCATCTAAATTTTCCCTTCCAACCACTTCCAGCTTTGCACCGGCAACCAGTAAAATAATTCTCGCAAATAGTTTCGTTATGTAATGTGTAGCTTTTCCTTTGTAATTGACAGGTAAAGTAATAATCGTGAGTGACGACAGAATCAATGCATCTATAACAATCAGAAAAATTTTAAAAAATGAAATCATACTTTAATTAACATTTAACATATTATTTTACATTCAGGCTCTTCATTTAACATTTAACATTTAAAATTAAATGTGCTATTTTATGATTTTCGAAATCGCCTTAAACTCTTCCGTTCCCGACACAACTAAAAGTTCAAATAAAATCGACTCAAATGTAGAAACTATTGCACCTTCTTTTCTCATTCTTTCAACAGCGATTTTCTTATCATTCGGATTCCTTGACGAAACACAATCTTCTATTAAAACAGGATTATAATCCGCATCCAGCAAATCTATTACCGTTTGCAGAACGCAAACGTGAGATTCAATCCCGCAAATTATAACATTCTTCTTTCCTTTTGATTTAAGTTTCTTCGCAAACGCATCATCTCCGTAGCAACTAAAGCACATTTTTTCAAGATGATGATATTCTCCCAAAGCTTTCTGAACTTGCGGAATTGTGCTTCCTAAGCCCTTAGAATATTGCTCGGTGACTATTATTTCTATACCCAGAGCTTTTAGACCCTTAATCAGTTTTGCAATATTCCCTGCAATTTTTTCATTATCATAAATAAGCGGAAATAACTTTGCCTGTACGTCAACAACCACAGCAACAGTATTTTCTCTCTTTATTCTCATAGCTTTATTAAATTGAATTATTAACAATTTAAAAAAATTAAACCTTAAAAACTTTGACAAAAATTTTACATATAACTATAAACTCCTACAACTAAGTCACTATTTATATAAAAATAATAAATTGGACTCGTAAACCACCTTAATGTTCCGAATGTATTTAGTGGTAAATTTCCCTTATTTGTTTTATTATATCACAAACGCAATATAATTGTGTTTTTTCAGCCAGGTGAGGTGGGTTTTAAAGTCGGAATCGTATTGTGAAACAAGTTTCCAGAAATTTCTTGAATGGTTGTGTTCGATTATGTGAGCAAGTTCGTGTATGATTACATAGTTTACCACTTCTATCGGAGCCATAATCAGGCGGAAAGAAAAATTTAATTTTCCAGTCCGGCTGCATGAACCCCATCGTTTGCGGGCAGATGTGATTTTAAAGGAATTATATTGAATGCCTGATAGCTGCGAATAAAATTTTAATCTTTCCGTAATTATTTTCAGAGCTTGTTGTTTGTACCAAAATAAAATTAATTTCTCCGTAACGTTTCTGTGCCTTTCGATTATGAATAATTTCTTATCTAACAAAATAGGGGAGTGCAAAGAGTCAATGTATTCGAGTTCGTAATTTTCTCCGAGAAAAAGAAAGTTTTCACCTTCCACGAATTTTTTTGGAACAAAATGTTTATATTTTTCTTTCGCAATATCCTGTTTTTTAAGAATCCAGTTTCTTTTCTCGAAAATAAAATCGTTTATTAATTTCTCTGAAGCATAAATTGGAGCCTTTACAGTCAGTGTTGAATCGCGCTCGACTAAGAGTGCGATTGAATTTCTTTTTGAACGAATAAATCTGTCTATTTTAGGAATGGAAGTCATTGGAAAAATTATATAATTAATTCGAGAAAAAATATCTAAATAGGCTGAAAATATTCCGAAATTAAAAACGTTGTTGGTGACGCCAAAGAGCGGCTAACACCAACAACGGCGGTGAGAAATTTAATCTAAATAGGCTGAAAATATTCCGAAATTAAAAGAAATCAGCGAAGTTGCATTCCCAATCAGGGATTGGGAATGAGGGAGAACACCAACAATGGCGGTTTGAAAGGAGTTAATTATCAAATCTTATTTAATATTACGGTAAATTTAATAAATTTATAATTTTATTATAATTTTATATGTTGTATAGATGTCATTATATTATAAATTTTATTAAAAGAATGAAGAAAACTATATTAGCAGTCGGGGCTCACCCGGATGATTTGGATTTTGGATGTCCGGTAATGGTGAGAAATTTAATTAAAAAAGGATATGAAGCTTATTATGTTGTGGTCACAAATGGAGAAAACGGAAGTAAAGAAAACAAAGTCAGGACAAGGGGGACACGTATTTCCACAAGGAAACTTGAACAGATTGAAGCCGCGCGGAAAATTGGAGTTAAGAAAGTATTCTTTCTCGGGTATAAAGACGGATTCCTGCAATATTCCGAAAGTTTAAGGAAAAGACTTACGATACTGATAAAAGAAATTCGTCCTGAGTTTGTATTTTCATTTGACCCTGCCAATCAGGATTTTACTAACTTAAATCTGTTCCATCGTGACCACAGGATAACTGCTATTGCTACTTTTGATGCCTGCTTTGCCGCGAAAAATGATTTTATTATACCGTACAAAAAAGGAAAGCATATGGTTTCAAAAATGTACTTTTTCGGAACGAACAAACCGAATTATTTTTTGAATATCACGAAGGATATTAATTTCAAACTGGATGTGCTCGCTTCTTATAAATCGCAATTTCCGAATTTTGATAATTTTAAAAAATGGTTTTTGGGAAACCTTACCGGATGGACGAAAAAATATAAATATTCGGAAGCGTTCAGGGTGATGGATGTGATTCAGATTGGATTTTAAGATTTGAAGATTCATAAGATTCGTAAGATTTATAAGATTCATAAGATTCATAAGATTTATAAGATTCATAAGATTGAAGATTCATAATCCCGACGTATCGGGACGCAAAGAACGCGGATTTGTAAGATTTATAAGATTTCTCTTAATTCCCAATCCCTCCTGAACTTGTTTCAGGATTGAGAATGTGTTTTGCATTTTTCTATTTCTGTGCGACGAGAATTAAATCTTTTGAGAGAAATTTTTGAAATTTGTTTTTATTCAAATCCGAATATACTGAAACCTTTTTAAATCCGGCTTTTTTAATCTGTGTAATGAGAAACTCTTTTTCGTAAGGAAATAATGTAGTAGTCAAAAGCTCGAAATCTTTCGGATTGCTTTCATCGAATCTTAGTATATTGAAATTCATCGGCATAGAAAACGAATCATAAAACCTGACATAAACATTCGGTGGATTCTTTGTAATATTAACTATCCGGTTATTTGTTTTCTTTAAGGCGTGAAAATTCAAAATCTGTATGATGAATAACGAACCCGGTTTTAAAATATCGAATATTTTTTTAAATGATTTGAGCAAATATTTTTTTTCCACATTTGCAATCGAATTTCCAAGTGAAACAGCGAAATCATATTTATCGTGAAATATTACAGGAATATTATCGATGCTCTTATTATAAAAATTTATTTTAACACCATATTTTGATGCATTTTCATTTGCAGTTTTTATCATATCACCTGATAAATCAAATCCGTCTACAGCAAGACCGTTCAAACTCAATGCAATAGAATCATTCCCGGTTCCGCAGCCTAAATCGACTGCTGTTTTCATTTCTTCGGTGATAAAATTTTTGAGCATCGATTTCCGAACATTTATGACTTTCGGAGAATTTGTCATATTATCGAAAAATGATGAAACCTTATCGAAAAATTTTTTATTTTGCATACTCTATTAATTTAAAGGTTACAACGCTGGAGCGTTGTAACCAGAACTTCTTTATGGAAGAATATTTTATTTTGCATATGCTCTTTAATTTAAAATTTAAAATTTAAAATTGTCACAGCCAGTTTTCGCTTTTTACATTACCTTCAACACTAATGACAACTAATTTTAAAGGAATTTTCCTTGCTGCGTTCTGAAGAGCAAGCTGCGCGAGTTTCAGCAATCCACTGCAGCAAGGAACTTCCATTATGAGAACTGTCAGAGTGTTTATCTGAGCAGAGTCAATCATACTTGTTAACTTTTCGATATAAACTTCCATATTAGAATCGAGCTTCGGGCAGGCAATTGCAAGTGATTTGCCCTTTAAATATTTTGAATGAAAATTTCCCATACTAAATGCTACGCAATCTGCTGCTAATACTACATCAGTGTTCTGGTAATAAGATGCTCCCGGGTTAACAAGATGCAACTGAACAGGCCAGTGGGTTAATTCTGACGGAGTATCGGAATTTACAATCTCTGCTTGTGCAGGAGTTTTCTTAAATTCCATTGATTTAGAGANNGAGCCCGGACATGCTGCGAAACCTGAATTATGATTCATTATATTAAATTTTGGTTTTTGAATTAATTGAGAAGTATCGATTTCGATTTTATTTTCTTTCAGATAATCGAATGCGATGTTTAAATATTTTTCTTCATTATGGTCTTTCAAATGCTTAAGATGTGCAAGAATTGTATTGTTCCCTTTCTTTGAAAGTCTTTCGAGCACGGCGATTTCATCATAAGGCTCGGCTTCGCGCTCTTCAAGTGTGATTGCACCTTCCGGACATTCACCAATACAGGCGCCAAGTCCGTCACAGAAAAGCTCACTAACCATTCTTGCTTTTCCGTCAATCATCTGAAGCGCACCCTCCATACAACCTTCGATGCAGATTCCGCAACCGTTACATTTTTCTTCATCAACCAAAATGGCGCCAGTTTCAGGTGATTGCCTTATCGCTTTTGGCTCG